>JAEEYY010000266.1 GCA_016288355.1 Synergistes sp. | reverse complement strand
TGCTCGCTGGACGAGCTGCCGCAGCTTTGGAATGTGCTCAAGGGCGATATGTCTCTGGTGGGGCCTCGCCCGGAAATCCCGCATTTTGTGGATCAATTCAAGAACGATATCCCTCTGTACATGGTGCGTCATCAGGTCCGTCCGGGGATCACCGGCTGGGCTCAGGTCAACGGGCTGCGGGGCGACACCCCGATCAAGGAACGTGTGGAATACGATATCTATTACATCGAGAACTGGAATTTCTGGTTTGATATTCGGATCCTGCTGGCGACGCTGTTCAAAGGGAAATTCATCAACGACGAGCAACTGGGGTGAGAACGCTTGCAGGCAAAACTGTTAATGACGGCTTCCACCTGGTCGCATATCCGAAACTTTCACCTGCCGTATCTGAGGGAGTTTCAGCAGCGCGGATGGATCACGCACGTCGGCTGCGCGGGGATCCCGAACGACCTCCCGTCCTGCGTTGACCGAGCGATCGAGCTGCCGTTTGAAAAGAAAATGACGGCGCCGGCCAATTTCTGCGCGGCGAAAACCCTTCGGGTGCGGATCAAAGCGGAGCGTTACGATCTGATCATCACGCACACCTCGCTTGCGGCGTTCTTCACGCGGCTGGCGGTGAAAGGAATGAAAAACCGGCCGAAACTGATCAACGTGTCTCACGGCTATCTCTTTGACGACGACACGCCGGCGCTGAAACGCGGTGTTTTACTGGAAGCGGAACGCATGACCGCGCCGGAAACCGACCTGCTCCTGACAATGAACGCATGGGATTGCGCGGCGGCGAAGCGGTACCGCCTGGCCCCGCGCGTGGAAAAGATCCCGGGCATCGGCGTGGACTTTTCAAAACTGGATGCAGCGACGCAGGAGGACGGCGCCGCACTGCGCGGTAAGCTGGGCATCCCGACGGACGCGTTCGTGCTCGTATACCCGGCGGAGTTTTCCGCGAGGAAGAGCCAGCATGTGCTCATCGAGGCGACGGCAAAACTGCCGGAATCGGCAGTGCTCGTTCTCCCCGGCAGCGGCGCGCTGCTGGAGGACTGCAAGGCGCAGGCGCAGCGTCTGGGACTCGGCGCGAGGGTGCTGTTTCCCGGTTACATCTCCGAAATGGGGCCGTGGTACCGTATGGCGGACGCGGCGGTGACGTCAAGCCGCATCGAGGGCCTGCCGTTCAATGTGATGGAGGCAATGTACTGCGGTCTTCCTGTCGCGGCCAGTGCCGTCAAGGGCCACACCGATCTCATAGAAGACGGCGTGACCGGGCTGCTGTATCCCTACGGCAACGCGGCGGCGTGCGCAGAGCGCATCCGGGCGCTCATGGAGGACGCGGCGCTTCATACCCGCCTGGCGGCAGAAGCGGCCGCGCAGGTGAAGCAATACAGACTGAACGCCGTGCTGGAAAGCGTGATGAAACAATACGAGGCGGTAGGTGCGCATGCGGAGAACTCGCAAATGGGAATATGACGCAGCCGTGGTCGGCGCCGGGCTTACCGGGGCAGCGATCGCGCAGAGGCTGACGGAACACGGAAAACGCTGCCTTGTCCTGGAAAAGCGGCCGCACATCGCCGGGAACGCCTATGACGTGGAGATCGACGGTATCCGTGTCCACCGCTACGGAGCGCACATTTTCCACACCTCCGATCGGCGCGTCTGGGAGTATGTTTCGCGCTTTGCCGAGTTCAACCATTATATCCATGCGCCGCTGGCGAATTACCGCGGCCGCGTTTACAACCTCCCGTTCAATATGAACACCTTCGCCGGACTGTGGGGAACGGCAAGTCCGGAAGCGGCTGAGGAGAAGCTCAGGGAACAGCGGGTCGTATACGATCATGCGCCGCAGAATCTGGAGGAGCAGGCGCTGAGCCTTGCGGGCCGCGACATATATGAGACGCTCATCCGCGGTTACACGGAAAAACAGTGGGGCCGCCCATGCACGCAGCTTCCCGCCTTCCTGATCCGCAGGCTCCCGTTCCGCTTTACCTACGACAACCGTTATTTCAGCGATCCCTATCAGGGGATCCCGACGGACGGCTATACCAGGCTCGTCGAACGGATGCTGGACGGGATCGAGCTGCGGCTGGAAACGGATTATCTCTCGCAGCGCAGCCATTATGACAGCCTGGCCGAACGGATCATTTTCACAGGCCCCATCGACGCCTTTTTTGATTACGCGGAGGGCCGCCTGCAATACCGGACGCTGCGCTTTGAGGACGAGCATCTTGAAACGCCGAACCGTCAGGGGACAGCGGTGATGAATTACACCGACGCGGAAACGCCCTTCACGCGGATCATCGAGCACAAGCACTTTGTGTTCGGGCAGCAGCCGAACACCATTATCACGAAAGAATACCCGCTGGAATGGATGCCGGAGGCGGAGCCGTATTACCCGATCAACGACGCGGGCAACACGGCGATCCTGGAGCGGTATCTGGACAGGGCGAGGGCGCAGACGAAGGTCCGCTTCTGCGGAAGACTCGGCGAATACAAATACTACGACATGGATCAGGCGATCGGTGCGGCGCTCACGCTTGCCGACCGGATACTGAAAGAGTGAGGTCAGCGATGGGCGAGATCGCGCTTTACGTATGCTGTCATCGGGAATTCCCTGTGCCCGCGCATCCGCTGCTCCGGCCGATCCAGGTCGGCGCGGCGCTGGCTGAGCGGCGCTTTTCCGGTTTTCTCCACGATGACGAGGGCGAAACCATCTCGGAGCGCAACAGATCCTACTGTGAGCTGACGGCGCAGTACTGGGCCTGGAAGAACAGCGAATCAGAGTATTGCGGTTTTTTCCACTATCGGCGCTTCCTCTATCCGGACCCATCGGCGCGCCGGCCCTATATCCTCCGGCCGCTGCCGACAGAGGCGATGCTGAAGCTTTTGGGATATGACGGCTTCGAGTCTTTGATCCGGCAGTACGACCTGATCCTGCCCATACGGGAAAACATGTATATTCCGGTGCGTGAGCACTATGCGAAGGCGCCGTTTCATCACGGGGATGATCTTGCGCGCATGGAGCGCATCATCGCCGACCTCCATCCGGAGGACGTCGCTGCGGCCGAAGCGTATTTATCCGGTACGGCGCAGTATTTCGGCAACATCTTCATCATGCGCCGCGACGTGTTTGACGCGTACTGCGCATGGCTCTTCCCGCTGCTGGAGGAATTTGACCGCGAAACGGATACGAGCGGCTATTCCGTACAGGAGGCGCGCGTGGACGGCTATCTTGCAGAGCGGCTGCTGGGTGTCTTCGCACAGGCGCGGAGCGGAACACTGAAGATGCTGGAGCTGCCGCGCGCGGTGTTTGAACAGGACAGCGGAACACTTGCGCGAAAGCGTCTGGAACTTGCGGTTTTGCCTCCCGGTACGCGCCGGAGAGCAATGATCAAGGGGCTGTTGAAAGGGTAACATGGATGCAGAGACACCGATGGTCAGCGTGATCATGCTGACGCATAATCAGAAACGCTATGTCCGGCAGGCGGTCGAGAGCGTTCTGATGCAGGAGGCTGATTTCAAATACGAGCTGCTGATCTTCGACGATGCGTCAACGGACGGAACAAAGGAGATCATTGCAGAGTATGCGGCGGCCTGTCCTGAGATCGTGCGGCTCCATATCAACGAAACGAATGTCGGCGCCTCACGAAACGCATACGGAGCGCTGATGGCTTCCGCCGGCCGTTACCTGGCTTTCTGCGAAGGCGACGATTACTGGATCAGAAAAGACAAACTGCAGCGGCAGGTGCTGTTTCTGGAGGAGCACCCGGAATACATCGGGTGTGCCGGCAGAAGCCTGCTGGTATCAGAAACGGGAAGCCCGCTGCGTCGACAGCGTTTGTCCTGGGTAAAAAGGAAGCGGACCTTTACCTACCGGGATTTCAGCGGCGGGAAATACCTGCCCGGACAAACCGCGTCGATCCTGAAACGGAATATTTTTCTGAACAGCAGCGAGGATTGGAGCATATTGACGTTCCATCCGCAGATTTCCGACCGCTTTGCTACGCTGGTCTATTTGCTGCGGGGGAATTTCAGCTGTCTGCCGGAGACGTTCAGCGCCTACCGATGCGTCAGCGATTACGGAAAAACAAACCTGACGAGCGTGCTCTACAAGGACAACAGAGACCGATGCCGTGACGAGCTGGAAATGACGGAAGCGCTGGAGCGATATGCGTCAGACTGCCTGGGAAAAAAACAGCGGTTTCACAGAAAACGCGCTGATATTCTGCTCGATGCACTGATCACCGTTATTCGCTCCGGAACGGGAAAGAGCGTGGACGATGCGCGCGGCATACTTCGTTCACAGTCGCTGCATGAGCTGATCTGCATTCCGGTTTCGGCGCTCGAAAAAATCAGAAATAAGCTGTTTTATGAATGAAGAGAGGATAGAGGATGGAGTTCTTGCATGTCATTCCCGCCAGGACGGGGGATATCCTGGAGTTTATGCGATGCATGGAAAAACGGGAGGATAGGAACGAGCACAAGTTTCTTGCACTGGTCAGCCGAAATACGGCGATTCGCTATGTGCCCGAATTGCTGGCGTTCCCATACCTTGAATACCTGGAAACACCGAAGGGTAGCTTTTCAAAAGAAAGGAAGCTCCATTCCCTGAAAAAACGCCTGCAGAAAGCAGACGTCATCATCTGGCACTCGCTGACCATGTCCGGCGGAGATTTTATTCCGATGCTCTACCGGAATCCGAGTCTGTGCACAAAGTCCGTGTGGGTCGAAAACGGCCAGGATCCGGAAAGCTGGGAGGCAAAAGCGGACTCGTGGGAAAACGCGCTGTTTCAAAGGCAGAACCGAGTCGTCCGCGCCAGAATCCCCATTGTCGGCGTCCCACTTGCCGCAGATACGAATTATATCCGTCGGCTATGGCCGGAAAAGCGCGTCATGACGCTTCCGTATCCGATCCGGAACGAATACGTTGAAGCCGCCGATGCGGTCAGGGAACAGCCGCAGCATGATTTCAGCGCCTATTTCAGAGACATCCGGGAAAACGGCGATACGCTTGATTTTATGCAGTGGCTCGATGTTCAGCACGATGAGGCCCAGAACGACGAAGAGACGGAGCAGGAAGCAGAAATCACGGATCAGCAGGACCGGGAGTGCGATCTGCGGGACGGAGAAAACGCAGAAGAATTCACGCTTGACGAAGGGGAAGCAGCAGAATCGCCGGACGAAGAGAACCCGGTCGACCCGCTTCGCCCGCCCCACATTCAGATCGGACTCTCTTCTGTCCGGCCGAACCAGCATCTGCAGCTCTTTACGGCAATGAAAGCCTTCCGCGGCATCCCGATGGACATATTTGTTCCGATGAACCACACGCTGGAAAAGCTGGCCTACGGCGTCGGAACGAAAAAATACAGAGAACGAGTCGCCGCTGCGGGAAGCGCACAGTGGGGCGAGGAATATCACACATTGTCGGACAAGGCGGATAAAGAAGCATATTTCAAGTATATGTCGGAATTGGATGTTGCCGTGCTTGGAAACCGCACGTCGATCTGCGCGCAGTATCTGCTGCTGCTGATCCGGTCGGGCATCAAGCTGTTCTTTACAGAAAACTCGTATGTGTATTTGTGGCTCAAGCAGTGCGGCCTGCCGGTGCATTCCGTCGAAGAGTTCGCAGAACTGGAGTATCAGGATTTTCTTGCGCGCGACGGTACGGGGGAAATCCCGGAGCAGCTGGCGCTCTATTATGATCCAAAGGCTGTGATGGATGCATGGAGCGGGCTGTTTCAAGAATTTACGACGCAGAGGGGAAGCAAATGAAATTCTTACATATCTTCGGCCCGGATACAAAGAATTCCTATGGGATCATGTCGCAGCTTCACAAGCACTGCAATCCTGAGGAGCATGATTTTTTGATTGCGGCCTATGCTTCCTGCAAAAGCCGGTTTCCAAAGCTGAATGAGTTTCCGGAACTGAGCTTTATTCCGGAACGCGAGGGACGGATTGCCAGGATCCTTTACTTTTACCGCAAGCTGTCGAAAGCCGATGTGATCGTCTGGCACAGCCTGTTCTTTACCACGAAAAAATACCTGTTTTTCCTCTATCTGTTTCCCAGATTCCCCAAGAAATCCGTATGGGTCGAGTGGGGGGCTGACCTGTACCTCTGGAAGTACAGCGAGGCTACCTGGAAAGGGCGTCTCCTGAACCGGATCGGGGAGAAGATCCGAAAGAACATGAAATACGTGGGCTGCTGCTTCCCGGTGGATGAAGTGGAGGTGCACCAGCAATTCGGGGACGGGAAAAAGTGCTTCTTTACACCGTTGGCCAATCCGAAAAAAGAAGCGACCGGCCTGATCGACGAGGTGCTGGCGCTGAAGCCCGAGAGCCCGCGAAAGGACTCCCGCGTTACCGTTCAGATCGCACACAACTCGTTCCAGTTCAATAACCATATCCGCATCATCGACCATCTGGCGCATTTTCGAAATGACGATGTGTTCTTTATCCTTCCCCTGAGCTATGGCGTCTATGGGATCAATGGCCAATTCGGAGGGAAGCCTTACAGGAACACCGTCATCCAGTATGCCCGCCAGGAACTCGGCACGGAAAACGTCGGCGTGATCCTGGAAAACATTCCGTTTGACCGGTATATCCGCTTTCTCTGGAATGTGGATATCGCAGTGTTTGATTTTGACCGGCCCTGTGGGCTGGGCACGCTGCGGATCATGCTCCTGATGGGCAAAAAGATTTTTATCCCGGCAGGAACGCCGTACTATGATTTTCTGACCGCGCAGGGGCTCCCGATCTATGACACGAACCGCATTCCCGAGATGAGCTTCGAGGAGTTTTCCGCTCCTCCGGAGTACACGACGAAGGACTGGGTCCTGTCCTATATGAACAACGACGACATCATCCGGCACTGGCTGGAAATGTTTGAAGAAATCAAAACAGAACAATCGAGGTAAGTTGAAATGAAAAAACTGATGATTCTCGGCGCGACCTATACGCAGGTTCCCCTGATCCGGGCTGCCAAACGACTGGGTTATCATACCATTGTCGCAGGCATCAAGGGGGACTATCCGGGCATTGCCGAAGCAGACGAGGCCTGCTTTGTGGATATTCGGGATCCGCATGCTGTCCTGAATGCGGCAAAGCAACTGGAGATCGACGGGATTGCCACCTGCTGCATGGACATGCCTGTCCGAGCGCTCGGCTATACTGCGGAGCAGATGGGCCTCGTGGGCCTGACGGAACACGCTGCGCTGCTTTCCAATCAGAAACTGGCGATGAAGGAAGCATTTGTCCAGGGCGGCGTTAAGAGCCCGCTGTTTCGCAAGGTCTCCAGCGAGGAGGAGCTTCGCAGCGCGTGGGATACGCTTCCGCATCCGGTCATTCTCAAGGCGGTGGATCTGCAGGCGAGCCGCGGCATCTATGTATGCCATTCGCTGGAGGAGCTATCTGAGGCTTACTGCGGCGCCATGGCACTGACGCGGGAGAGCTTCTGCATCGTCGAGCAGTTTGTCAAGGGCATTGACATCGGCGCGCAGGCGTTCGTCTATCAGGGAGAGATCCTGTTTATCCTCCCGCACAATGACGAGGTGTTCACCGGAAGCGCCAACAAGCCGATCGGCCATTCTTCGCCGCTGAAAGCAACGCCGGAAATGATGGAAGAGGTCAAGCACCAGTGCGAACTGGCGATCCGCGCCATCGGACTGAACAACTGCGCCGTAAACATCGACCTGATCCGGGCCGACGATGGACAGATCTATATGATCGAGCTGACCGGCCGCGCCGGCGCCACCTGCCTGCCGGAGCTTGTCAGCCTGTATTACGGTGTGGATTATTATGCGATGATCGCCGAAATGGCGATGGGGGAGGACCCACGCATCCGCTTCAATGCCCGCCCCGGAACGGAGACGCCGAATGCGTCGCGCTTCCTCATGGCACCGAAAAACGGCATTGTCAAGTCCATCAGCTGCGAAGCGCAGGGGGACGACGTTGCGCTGCTCGATCTCTATGCCAAGCCGGGCGACGAGGTCCATGTGTTCGAGGACGGAAAGGACCGGATCGGCCAGGTCGTCGTGACCGGAGAGAGCGTGGAGGCCTGCTTTGCGCGGCTGGATGAGATCGGCGCCTCCCTGAAGATCGAATACCGCGACTGAGGAATCATGCGTAGGACACGCCGGCACTCGGCGCTTTACTGAAAGGATTTGCAATGAAGAAAATCAAGCAGACGAGCCTTCTGCTCGTGATTTCGACGGCGCTGCTGATCACAGTTGTGCTGCTTGTTATCAACTATGCCCGAAGCGCGGATGCCGTCGTCCAGCCGCCGGAGGAACTGACGATCAAAACCACGGTCGACGGGAACAGTCTTTCCTGGAAGGACGTGGATTACGCCACCTCCTATCGCGTCTACCGGCGCGGGCTCGACGGATCCTGGGAACAGATCGCGGTGCTTCCGTCCTCGAAGCAAAGCTACGCGGATCTGGAGGCGCCGAAAAGCATATGTCAGTACGGCGTCAAGGCGTATCACAAGTCGTTTTTCACTGCGGGTGTGCTCAGCGAGATGTCCAATCTGGTGTCGGCCGGCTCGGACGACCTGGAGCTGGAGGTGCCGGGAATCGAGGCCGAGCGGACAGCCAGCGGGATCAGAATCACCTGGACGCAGGTGGATTATGCGACAAGCTATCGGCTCTACAGCCGCACCGCCGGCGGCGGATGGTCCCTGATCAAGGCGTTCGGCGCGAAGCAGTTCAGCTATGAGGGAGACTATGAAAGCGACGACACGGAATATGCTGTTCGATCCTGCAGTACGCTGACGGGCGAAACGAAGCTGAGTGGGTATTCCAAGGCAGTTCGTCCGCAGTGAGAAGGAGACCGGACATGAAACAATCACGAAACAAGGCTGTGGAGCTCTGGAGACTCCTCTTTACGGTCAGCATCGTTCTGAACCACTCCATGGTGCTCCCGTGGTACCGGACCAACAGAGGATACCTCTGGTGTACCTCGCTCGGCGTTGAGTTCTTCTTTGTCCTCTCCGGTTATTTGATGGCTTCGTCCGTGCGGCGGATGCCCGTGGCATGTACTTCGTTGGGAGAAGACACATGGCGCTTTATGTGGCGAAAGGTCAAAGCGATCTACCCGGTTTTCCTGTTTGCCGGCGTTTTTGAGCTTCTGATCGCCTACACGCTGCGCGGCGGCGTCTCCTCGACGACATCCTACAGCGCGTTTCTCTGGGACCTGCTGTTCCTCCGCGCCGCCGGGCTCGGAAACGGTTCTGAAATGATGGTGGGAGCTTCATGGTATCTGACCGCGATGCTGCTCGGCATGGCGCTGATGTTTCCCTTGCTCCGCAAGTACACGGACACCTTTCTGCACATTATCGCGCCGCTGCTGACGGTCTTTCTGTGCGGCTGGTTCATGCTCAAGTTCAATAAACTGGATCGCCAGCTGCAATTCAGCGACGGCGGCATTTGCCTCGGATTGCTGCGTTCGATCGCGTGCATGAGCGCCGGATGCTGGAGCTTCCTCATCGTTGAGAAGATAAAAGCCGTCGACGATAAGGGCGGGAGGTTTCGCCGCGTTCTTTGGACTGCGGCCGAGTTTCTGGGGTTCCTGGGGACGATCTGGATCGCGACGCATTATCACAGGGACGCCCATGACTTTATTGCGCTGTTTCTGATCTGCGTCGGACTGGTCGCTGCATTCAGCGGGCGGAGCCTGACAGCGAAATGGACGGAAAAGCTGAATGTTTCATGGATCGGTGAATTCAGCCTGTCGCTCTATCTGAACCACGTTGTCTGGGTCCGGACATTCAATGCGTGGAAACTGCCGGTCCCATGGAAATGGCAGGTGCCGGTGTATGTGCTGATGAGCATGCTGTCGGCGCTTATCTGCTTCTCTACTGTGCGGCTGCTCCGGCAGCTCATCGAAAAATGGAAAAGCTACCGCGCGGAAATAGCTGCGCAGAGTTGAGTGGTGTCGGGTCACATTGCGCATCAGAGATTGTCTGCTGCGTCAGCTCGCATGTGAGGATGTCGGAAAGGCGTATCAATGAAGGATAGAATCAAATCCGTGGAGCTCTGGCGGCTTTTGTTTGCGCTTTCCATTGTGCTGAACCACAGCAGACACCTTCCGTGGTGGCACTCCGGCCGGGATCTTTTGTGCACTTCGCTCGGCGTTGAGTTCTTTTTCGTTCTGTCCGGTTATCTGATGACCGCTTCCGTGCGAAGAATGCCCCGGACCTGTTCGTCGGTGGGAGAGGAAACCTGGCGCTTCCTGTGGCGGAAAGCCAAGGCGATTTACCCCTTTTTTGTCTTTGCGGTGGCCTTTGATCTGCTGTGCGCCTATGTTCTGCGAAACGGGGTCCTGTCGGAATCATCCTACTGCGCATATTTCTGGGATTTCTTCTTCCTGTCCTGTACCGGTCTCGGCAACGGCGGCAGTACAATCATCGGCGGTGCATGGTACATTTCAGCGATGCTGCTCGGCATGGCGCTGATGTTTCCGCTGCTCCGCAAGTACACGGACACGTTCCTGCATATCATTGCGCCTCTGCTGACGGTCTTCCTGTGCGGCTGGTTCGCGGTCCGCTATGGCAACATGGGCGACAGTCTGGTGTTTACCAACGGCGGCGTCTGCCTCGGGCTGCTGCGCGGCATCGCCTGTATGAGCGCTGGATGCTTGTGTTTTCTGATTCAAGAAAACATAAGTCGTTGTAAGAGACGCACGACAGACCTTATATGGACTGCGATGGAATTCCTGGCATTAGGCGGCGTGTTCTGGATCGCTGTCCACTATCCCAGAGGAGCGTATGATTTTATCAGTGTCTTTCTGATTATGATCGTACTGACCGCTGCGTTCAGCGGGAAGAGTTTGCTGAGCAAATGGTTATCAAAGCTCAACGTATCATGGAGCGGAGAATACAGTCTTGCGCTCTACCTGAACCATTTCGCATGGGTCAGAGTGCTTCGGGAGTGGAATCTGCCCGTCCCATGGAAATGGCAGGCGCTTCTGTTGGTGCTGCTGAGTCTTTTGACCGCACTGGTCTGCTTCTTCTTTCTTCGCCTGCTCCGGCAGCTCATCGAAAAATGGAAAGGCTACCGCGCGGATATGACGGCGCAGAGTTGATATTTATTTTTAGGAAGTGAATTGAATTGGAGATCATCGAGACCGGGCTTCCCGGCGTGCTCCTGATCGAGCCGAAAGTCTTCGGAGACAACCGCGGCTGGTTCTATGAGGTCTATTCGAAAGCGGCCTACGCCGCATTCGGCCTCGACATGGAGTTCATTCAGGACAACCATTCCTATTCCGCGCTCAAGCACACGCTGCGGGGGATCCATTTCCAGAACGACCCGGCGGCGCAGGCCAAGCTGGTGCGCTGCACGCGGGGCCGCATCATGGACTATGCCGTGGATCTGCGGCGCGGCTCGCCGACCTATTTGAAGTGGGTCGGGGAAGAGCTCAGCGCAGAGAACAAGCGGCAGCTGTTCCTGCCCCGCGGCTTCGGACACGCCTTTGTCACGCTGACGGAGGACTGCGAGGTCAATTACAAGGTGGACAACGTCTATTCCCCGGCCGATGAGCGCAACATCCGCTTTGACGATCCGTCGATCGGCATCGTCTGGCCGGAGGGGATGGAGCCCGTGCTCTCCGGAAAGGACGCCGCGGCTCCGCTGCTGGCCGACTGCGGGTGCAACTTTACCTACAGGGGGGAAGATCAATGAAAGTCGGCATTATGCAGCCCTATTTCTTCCCTTACCTCGGGTATTGGCAGCTTATGAACGCCGTGAACCGCTACGTGGTTTATGACGATGTGAATTTTATCAAGGGCGGCCGGATCAACCGGAATTCGATCCTGATGAACGGCGCGGCGCACCCGATCAATCTGCCTCTGCTGGGCGCAAGCCCCAACAAGCATATCAACGCCGTACAGGTGAACCCCGACCCCGTGGCGCGCGGGAAGCTGCTGCGCACGATCGAGCAGAGCTATACCCGCGCTCCGTACTACGCCGACGCCATGCCGGTGGTCGCCGCAGCGCTGGAGTGCCCGGAAGAGGACCTTGGAAAGTTCCTTTATTCCAGCTTCCGGACCGTCGGCGCCTATCTGGGCATCGACACAGAGCTGATCCTCTCCTCCGAAATGCAGAAGGACTGCTCGCTGAAGGGGAAGGACAAGGTGCTCCATATCTGCGGCCTGCTCGGCGCGGATGAATACTACAATTCTGTTAACGGCGTTCCGCTTTACGAGCCTTACCGCGCGGAATTCGAGGCCGCCGGGATCGAATTGAAGTTCCCGAAGATGCGCCCCGTCGAGTATCCGCAGTTCAAAAACGAATTTGTGCCCAATCTCTCGATCATCGACGTGATGATGTTCAACTCCCGCGAGGAGTGCCGGAGATTGCTCGAAGAATATGATTTTATCAAAGGAGAGGATTATCTATGATTAACGTATTTCAGCCTTGCCTCGGCAAGGAGGAGCTGGACAGAATCGAGAAAGTGTTTGCGTCCAACTGGCTCGGCAAGGGTGCGATCAACACCGAATTTGAGCATGGTTTCGCCGACCACCTGCATGTGGGGACGGAGCATGTGTTCACCACGAACTGCTGCAGCGAGGGCCTGTTCTCCTCCATGCACATGTTTGAGATCGGTCCGGGGGATGAGGTCATCATGCCCACGATCAGCTTTGTCGGCGCGGGAAATGCCGTATGCAACTGCGGCGCAAAGCTGGTGCTGTCCGATGTGGATCCGCGCACGCTGAACGTTCGCGCGCAGGATATCGAGCCGCTGATCACGCCGAATACGAAGGCCATCATGATGATCCACTACGGCGGCGTGCCCTGTGAGATGGACGAGATCATGGCGCTTGCCGGGAAGCACCATCTGGCCGTGATCGAAGACAGCGCCTGTTCCGTCTCCTCCACATACAAGGGCAAGGCATGCGGGACGATCGGCGATATGGGCATGTGGTCCTTCGACGCCATGAAGATCCTCGTCTGCGGCGACGGCTCCGTGCTCTATTTCAAGGACCCTGAAATGAAGATCCGCGCGGAAAAGTGGCTGTATTTCGGCCTGGAGAGCAAGAGCGGCTACTCCAACAGCATCGACAAAAAGTGGTGGGAATACGACGTCTCCTCCTTCGGCCACCGCGCCATCATGAACGACATCACCGCCGCCATGGCCTGCGAGCAGCTGAAAAAGCTCCCGGGCTTCATCGCGCGCAGGAAGGCTATAACCGAGCTGTACAACTCGCTGCTGGGCGATCTCGAATGGCTTGATCTGCCGCTCCCGCTCCCGGATTACTGCACCTCTTCCTACTATTTCTATCATGTCCAGGTCAAGGCAGACGGACATCGCGATCTGCTGGCAAAATTCCTCAGAGATAACGACATCTATACCACGTTCCGCTATTTCCCGCTGCACAGAGTCCCGCATTATGCCATCCAGGGGAGCTTCCCCAACGCGGATTACGCGGCGGACCATACGCTCTGCCTGCCGGTGCATCAGGCGCTGACTGACGACGAGATCCGCCTCATCTCCCGCCTGATTCGGGAATACGGCGAGAATAACGATCTATAAGGAGACCCCAACAAGTATTCATACGGAGGAGGATCATCATGAAAGGTATCATTCTGGCAGGCGGCTCCGGCACGAGGCTTTATCCCATTACAAAGGGCGTTTCGAAGCAGGCCCTCGCGATCTATGACAAACCAATGATCTATTATCCTCTCTCTACGCTGATGCTGGCCGGCATCCGCGAGGTGCTGATCATTTCAACGCCGAAGGACATCCACATATTTGAGGACATCCTCGGCGACGGAAGCCAGCTCGGAATGAAGTTCAGCTATGCCATTCAGGAGCATCCCAACGGGCTTGCGGAGGCGTTCATCATCGGCGAGGACTTCATCGGGACAGATCATGTGGCACTGGTCCTCGGAGACAATATTTTCTACGGCGCCGGTTTCTCAACGATTCTGGAAAGGGCAGCAAAACTTACCGACGGCGCCGTGGTTTTCGGATATCCCGTACATAATCCCTCCAGCTTCGGCGTGGTGGAATTCGACGAAGAGGGCAACGCGATCTCCCTGGAGGAAAAGCCTGCAGTGCCGAAGTCTAACTACGCGATACCGGGTCTGTACTTCTATGACAACGACGTCATAGGAATCGCGAAAAGCATCAAGCCCTCCGCGCGCGGCGAGCTGGAGATCACGGCGGTCAACAACGAGTATCTGCGGCGCGGGAAGCTGAAGGTCCATAAGCTGTTCCGCGGACTTGCGTGGCTGGATACCGGTACTTACGAGGGACTGCAGGAGGCCTCCACATTCGTATACATCATCCAGAAACGGCAGGGGCTTTATGTCTCGTGCGTGGAGGAAGTGGCCTACCGGAAAGGGTTTATTGACAAAGAGCAGCTGCTCCGTCTGGCGGCGCCGCTGATGAAAACGGAATACGGCCAGTATCTGGCCGCGATCGCGGAGGAAAAATCATGAATCGTATCTTGATCACAGGCGGCGCCGGTTTTATCGGTTCCAATTTTGTCCACTACATGCTCCAGCGCTTTCCGGAAGCGCAGCTGGTCAATCTGGATGCGCTGACGTATGCCGGCAATCTTGAAAACCTCGCCGACATCGCCTCAGACCCGCGCCATCGCTTCGTGCACGGGGACATCCGGGATGCTGCGCTGGTCAACCGTCTCTTTGATGAATTCGACTTCGACACCGTCGTCCACTTTGCGGCGGAATCCCATGTGGACCGCTCCATCACGGAGCCGGAGCTGTTCCTCACGACCAACGTGGTCGGGACCCAGACGCTGCTGGAGGCCGCGAAACGGCATTGGAAGATTGCCCCGGACGACAAGTATTCCCGCGAATACCGGCCGGGCGTCCGGTATCTCCAGGTTTCCACCGACGAGGTCTACGGCGCGCTGGGCAGGGAAGGGAAATTCACCGAGACCACGCCGATCTCTCCGAACAGCCCCTATTCCGCGTCGAAGGCCGGGGCGGATCTGGTGGTCCGCGCGTATCATGAGACCTTCGGGCTCCCGGTGAGCATCACCCGCTGCTCCAACAACTACGGGCCCTATCAGTTCCCGGAAAAGCTGATCCCTCTGATGATCCACAACTGCCAGACCGATCAGCCCCTGCCGGTTTACGGCGACGGCATGCAGATCCGGGATTGGCTCTACGTGGAGGACCATTGCTCCGCCATCGCCACCGTGCTGGAAAAGGGCCGGCCCGGAGAGGTGTACAATATCGGGGGAAACAACGAGAAGGCAAATATCGAGATCGTCAAGCTGATCATTCATTCGCTGGGCAAAAGCGAAGATCTGATCAAGTATGTGAAGGACCGTCCCGGCCATGACCGCCGCTACGCCATCGACAACGGCAAGATCACCTCCGAGCTGGGCTGGAAGCCGGCCTATACATTCGAAGACGGCATGGCAAAAACCATCGCCTGGTATATGGAACACACAGAATGGATGGAACACATCACATCCGGCGCATATCAATCGTACTATCAAAAAATGTACGGGTGATGGATCATGCTGAAAAAACTGATTGGATACCAGTTCCTCTTTTCGGAGCTGGTCAAGCGTGATTTCAAAAAGAAATACAAGCGGACCATCCTCGGTATGGCGTGGAGCGTGCTTTCTCCGATCCTGACGCTGATCGTCATGGCGCTCGTGTTTACCCGGGTATACGGCCGCAACACACCGCACTACATTATCTATCTGTTCTGCGGAAACCTGGTTTTTTCCTATTTCAACGACGCGGTAACGCAGGGCATGACGTCGCTGATGGGCAATGCGTCGATCTTCACCAAGGTGAATGTGCCGAAGTATCTCTTTTTGCTTTCCAAAAATGTTCAGACGCTGATCAACTTCGGCCTGACGCTGATCGTTTTCTTCCTGTTCTGCATTTTTGACCGCATCACATTCACCTGGCGCTTCATTTACCTGCTCTATCCGATCTGCATGCTGGTGTTCTTCAACATCGGCTGCGGCCTGATCCTCTCGGCGCTGTATGTCTTCTTTCGCGATATCCAGTATCTTTGGTCGATCTTTTCGCTCCTGCTCATGTACCTCTCCGCCATCTTCTACACCCTGGACCGTTACCCGCCGGTGGCGCAGAATCTTTTCTATCTCAACCCCGTCTATGTGTTCATCCGCTATTTCCGCGTCGTTGTGATCGAGTCCGCCGTTCCGACTGTACAGCTGCATCTGCTGATCCTCGCGAACGTGCTGATCGCCCTGGGGTACGGAAGCTATATGTATAAGAAATACAATACCCGGTTCCTGTATTATGTGTGAGGCGGCTTTATGAGCGTACTTGAAGTGAAAAACGTCTCCATACGGTATCTGGTTGGGGACTTCAAGGAGATCGGCCTGAAGGAATACGTGCTGCGGCGGATCAAGGGAGACTATCACGTTGAGGAATTCTGGGCCGACCGTCACATCAGCTTTTCTCTGGAAAAAGGGGACATGCTCGGGATCATCGGCAGCAACGGCGCCGGGAAGAGCACGCTTCTGAAGGTCGTGACCGGGATCATGGAACCGACGGAAGGATCCGTAAAGCGGGCAGGGACCATCGCCGCGCTTCTTGAGCTTGCGAGCGGCTTTGACGGCGACCTGACGGTGAAGGAGAACACCTATCTCCGCGGCGCCATGCTGGGCTATACCAAAAAATTCATGGACGAAACCTATGACAGGATCATCGAATTTGCGGAGCTGCAGGATTTTCAGAACCGCCCGTTCAAGCAGCTGTCCTCC
>JAEEYY010000030.1 GCA_016288355.1 Synergistes sp. | reverse complement strand
CATAATGTAATGCCATTCGCTCTTCCCCGCACCTCCCGGGATGTACCTTACGCACGGGTGCACGCACTCGCCGAAGCCGGACGTGCATGAAAGGTCAAGTATGCGGATATCCTGCGGCAGATCGGCGGCGTAAGGCAGGGACCTCCCGCCGGGATAGAGCCCGCACGCGAGCTCATACTGGTTTCGGTTCCAGGCCGTCTTAAGATAGGCCGACAGGCTCCCCGGCAGGAACTGATGATACCTGACAGCGGCCTGCATGCCAATACGCAGCAGCTCGCGCTTTACCTTGTTCATTTTGTTTTTTCCTTCAGGCGTGCAAAACGTTCATAGATCTCAACGGTATCCGCCGCAACTGCGTCGAGCGAAAAACGCGATGCGCTCTTCACCGCCTGCCGCGAAAGCTCAGGAATGCTTTCCCTGCCGTTAAGCATTGACAGCAGCTTTTCGGCCAGCAGGCCCGCGTCGCCAGGGTCGTAAAGCATGCCGTTTACGCCGTCTTCCACGAGCTCAGGGGTGCCTCCGATGGATGTGGCAACAGCCGGAAGCCCGCTGGCCATGGCTTCAAGCAGCATCACGCTGAAACCTTCAGGAAGTTCGGAAGGAGAAACAAATATATCCGCGCCCCAAAGCCACTCTTTAATATTGTCTGCATAACCTGCAAATACTACGCTGCCGCCGATCCCGAGACGTGAGACATCGGCTTTCATCGCAGCCATGCGCGGACCGTCTCCGATGAGCCACAGCACTGTATCGGTATCCGGCGCGGTTTTCCTCCTGAGGATGGAATACGCCTCGATAAGTCGCTCAAAACCCTTTCCTTCATCAAAGCGACCCCCGGCGGCAATTACCAGACTCTTTTCTCCGGCCGAATTATGTGCCCGCATCTCGCGCCGCACCGACTCTTTTCTCCGGTAAGCGGATACATCTATAGGGTTGTACACCACCTGCATCCTGGCTGAAGGAAAGCCCTGCCCGGCCATATGGCGCGCTACCGCATTCGAACATGGAAGGATCAGATCCGCATTCCTGTAGTATTTTACCTTGGCATGTTTGTCAACTGTCGATATGACCGGTATCTTACTGTGTTTCCCCCAAAAGCCTCCTGTTGCAGCCGCGGAAGAAAGTCTTGTATGCATCACATCCGGAGTCATTTTGCCTATAATGTCCCTGAACCCGCGGCAGAGCAGCGGTACGGACGAAACAAGCGGCGTATATTCTGCGGTCTCTATACCGTTGTCGCGCAGGCGTTTTGAAAGAGTGCCGCCTTCCCGGCAAACGGCCATGTTCCGGACGCCAAGCTCCGCCAGCCTGCACAGCAAAGCTATCCAGGACTCGCACCAGCTCAGTTTGTTTTCATCCACATAATGCAGTACTCTCACCGCTGACATCCTTTTGCCTTTGCGTACTCGCCGATCATCTCACGATATATCGCCTCATCCTCGCCGACCATTTTTTCAAGCGTGGGAACATTCTCTGCAGGGATCTTCAGCTTCGCGCTCCTTGTTTCGATAAAATCAGAAACAGCGGCATGCCATGCGTCAATATCGCCCGGAGACAGAAGGTCTTCATTTCCCCCGGCCATCTCGGCCACGGGAGCGATATCGGACGCGATCACAGGAATCCCTATCTGCACCGCGCGCGCGAGTGTGAGCGGCATACCTTCCGTGTATGACGGAAATAAAAGGCAGGACGCGCGGGCCATGAACTCGTCTGCTTTATCAGAGTAACCGTGAAACGTAACTTTTGAGCCGAGTCCGCGCGATGACGTTATATTTTCAAGTTCCTGCCGCATAGGTCCGTCGCCAACGACGTCAAGGGACCAATCCCCCTCCTGAGGCAGCGCGGCAAGCACATCCTGAAGTCCCTTGACAGGAGAAAGACGTCCTACGAATAAAAATCTCACCGGTCCATGCAGATTTTCCGGCGTCCAGGAGACTTTCGGTTCGTCCAGACCGTTCAGCACGACGCGCGTGTTCTCGTAGAAGCAGTCTTTCATAGCCTCCTGTACGGCTTCGCTGACACATATCACGCAGGACGCGCTGCGGTATGGTGCGTATATCCAGCGCGATTTGTTGCCGAAATCGACGTGCGCCGTGACGATATAGGGAACGCCGGCCTTTTTCGAAGCGATCCGCGCTATCCAGGCGGGGACACGCGAATGTGCGTGGAGCAGCTGGATGCCCTGTTCGCGGACCAGTTCTGCTATCTTACCGGCGCATATAAAGCACAGCGCGGGATTTTTTTTATGCACCGGCATATCAATGTGCCTGACGGCGCCTGAAAGCTGACACGCCATCTTGCCCCCGGCCGATATCACCGTGATCTCGTGCCCCCGTTTTGAAAGCTCGTTGGAAAGGTCTATGACATGCCGCTCCACTCCGCCTATATCAAGTTCCGGAAGTATCTCCGCTATCTTCATTTTTTCCTGCCCCTCAGCTTTGCCGCCAATATATGCGGAATCGTCCATATATGCGCACGGAAGATATTGTCAGCCATCTGTTTTTTCAGGCGTTTGATGCATTGCGACGAATGTATATGGGTATAGGCCGGTGCGGAAAGGCCGCTCAACATCAGTCTTATCAGATCATTCCGGTCGCGGCAGTAGGGGGTAAGGCAGAGGTATCTCCAGTACAGGTCGTCGACATAGGGGCGGGTACAGACAGCCCACGGCTTTGAAGCGCCTCCCGCCATATGCCATATCGATCCGCGCAGATCTTCTTCGCTGACTCCGTCCGCATTAATGCGGTTGAATCTTTCATCGATAAGAATCTTATCGTCGGCAAAGATATAGTTAAGGCAGTCCTGATCGGCGAGCGTTATGCATTTTTTGTATCTTGCGTAAAAATCCTCCACCTTTGACAGGAAACCGTATCCGCCGCGCAGCTTTTTAAGATTCAACAGCAGGACGCCTGCGTTGAAATATTCGTCGCGGCGGACACCCAGAATATCCCATACCATAGCGAGCCGCCGCGGCACAGGCACGCCTCTGATATAATCAAGGGACCAGACGTCGCGCACCGCAGCCGCGGCATGATCCTCCAGCGGCACGTTCCACAGCTCTGCTATGTCCATATTCACTACGATGTCGCAGTCAAGATATATTATCTTTTCGCTCTCCACAATATCCGGCAGCAGAAGCCTGTAGAGAGTGCCCCGCGCGCCGTCGACCGTGAGCTTGCTTACGTCGATGCTCTTATCGTCTATAAGGCTTCCGGCACAGATAAAATTCGCATCCTGTCCGAAACTGCGCGCTGTCTCTTCAAGTTTTTCCCTGTTTTCTGCCGTAAGGGTCTCATCATGTACTATATTCACGCATACCTTTTCTTTGGTATTGGCGAATATGGACGCCATCGTGACCGCAGCATGGCGGGAATAGGTACCTTTCGGATCGCAGAAGGCGACCGCAATCTGTATCGTTTCTTTATTCAAGTATCTCCACCGGCTTTCGGCCGCGAATTTTCCGCCGGCCTGTATTTTAAGGCACACAGGCACCGTCGGTTTCCGACCGGGATAAAGGGTAAGACCCTGCCTGTTATTGTCTTTTATCGGAGGGGCTTTGTAAAGGCTTTTTCGCGCCGAATATGAGCGGCGGACAAGATTCGTTAAAGAGGGCAAATATGCTGCAGGACCCGCAGCCCCGGTACGGCTGTTTCTTATGTCAGCATATGGAAGTAAAACATTCGTCTCAAAAAGGATTGGATGCAAAAGCGGCAGGGCAGGACGCCGCTTTAAAACTCAGGGTATCTGTCATCCCGCATAGCCTCTGTATTTTTTATAATAGAGCGAAGGCATAATGAGCGCGGAACAGCCGCGGAGGAAGACCTCGGGCTTTATCAGAGCCGATGCGCGGCTGCCTGATATTATTCGTCTTACGGCATCGGAAGAAAGCATTTCGTAAAAGCGGTCTTTTTGTCCGCTCATCGCATAGTAAGACAGCATCCGCAGACACCCCAGCGGCAGCATCAGATTTTCGGCAATGACCCTTAGTTTTTTGCCTTTGGTATATCTCTTTATATATTCCGCACTGCGAAAGTGGGCCTCTGTGTGATGCAGGTAGCGTTCTATCTTCTTCTCACGGTCTGTTATTTCGGCACGCGAGCCCATGCCGTCGTGCTGGACATAGATATAGAGGCAGTCGGAAATAAAAGAACACTTTTCAGCGCGGCAGAGGACTTTTATCAAAAATTCGACATCTTCGCCGGCTGTGCAGCCTTCCTTGTAGCAGAGCGAATTGCGTGTAAGAAAATCCCTGCGGTAAAGCGTAGCGCAGTGCGGGATGTCAAGTTTGTTCATTATACGCATCTCAAGTATTTTTTCTTTTGGAAGCCCTTGCGGACAGATAAGGGGATACTCCCTTACTTCGCCCGCGGCTGCGTCGAGCGTCTTATAGCCGCAGGAGGCAAAGTCGGCGCCGCTTTCATTCAGGGAACGGAAAAGAGAGGAGATAAAACTGCTCTCCGCCATATCGTCTCCGTCGAAAAAGAGCACACAGCGGCCGGAGGCTTCATTCAGTCCCCGGTTTCTCGCAGCGGAGCAGCCAAGGTTCTTTTCATGGCGTATGATGCGGAAGCGTCTGCCGCTGCGCTGCAGTATATCCCGGGCGCAGCAGGCGCTGTTATCGTGAGAAGCGTCGTCTACCACAATGATCTCAAGGTCCCCAAAGTCCTGTCGCACAAGAGAACCAAGCGCAGACGGCAGCCTCTCTTCCAGATTATATACGGGAACGATAACGCTTACTTCCGTCACGGCGCACCACCGCCTCTTTACGAAAGATCTTTCTGACAGCAGCGATTTTCTCTGTCAGAGGCCGCCGACGTCAGATTAGAGAAAATATGCATATCCGGCACCCTTCATTATCCTTTTTTCATGGCGTTCTTCCGCGCCGATAAATTTTCCTTGAATCCGTGTTTACAGAAATAAAACGCCTTCACACCAAATACTTTCAAAAGACGGAAGTAGAAGAAGCGGCGGTGGAACTTGCCGCTGTACCTTACGATGCCGATGCGTTCCGACAGTTCGTCGATGAGTTTTTCATTGTATTTGCCGTCTGCCTTAGCACCGGCCAGCACTCCGAAGTAGATCGAGGATGCGTCTTCGCGCAGCGCCGCCGCGTATTCTGAGGAGAGCCCTTCGCGTTTTGAAAACTCCAGCAGAGAATCGAAGACCTTTATCATATCGAAATAATCTTTTTCGCGTTTCGTATACATCGTCGAACCGGGGCGGTTCTTACGGTAGACATACAGAGAAAGCGGGATATAGGCCGCTTCCGCGGCATAGGCGAATATTTTCGGGCACCACTCTTCATCCTCTCTGGTTATGCCCTCTAAGAAGAAAAGCCCGTTCTCGGTCAGAAGCCTGCGTCTTACTATCTTCGTCCAGACAAGGGGCCTGAAGAAGCCCTCCCTTATCCATGAAGCACACAGCTGCTGGCCGCCGCCTTCCGACAGAAGAGGTCTTTCTTTTACCTCTCTCATACTGCCGCTTGACTCGTCAAGCTCGGTGTAGTCGTACTCAACGATATCCGCTGCGGCATTTTCGCGCAGAAAGGAGATCGCCTTTGCAAGCGCGTCAGGCAGTATATAGTCGTCGCTGTCGAAGAAGCAGACATACTCGCCTGAAGCCGCTCTGAGGCCCGCGTTGCGCGCAGCGGACTGTCCTGCATTTTCCTGATCTATCTGTCTGAAAAGATGATTATTTTTATACTCCGCGAGCAGCGACGGGGTGCCGTCCGTCGATCCGTCATTGACGATTATTACTTCAGCTGTACCCTGCGGAAGCTGAGCAATGCCGTCAAAGAGAGAATCGAGACATTCAGTCAGATAGGCTTCTACGTTATAGGCCGGTATTATCACACTCAGGAACGGGGCGCGGGGCATCGCTTCACAGCTCTTTTCGCGAATCAGAGTAAAGAGGCGATACGAGCATCGCAAGCTGCGACCAGAAAGGTATCAGATATTCGCGGCTTGTAAAAAAATACGATTCAAACAGGCTGGCAACGGCTGTTGCCGCAAGGCCTAAGAAAATTGCGTAAGATATCGCAGGATCGCCCTTTCCGCGCGCGATGTAGATGAGCGCAAGCAGCGCGCAGACGGCAAGGGACGCGGTATAGAGCAGCGCGCCGGGGATGCCGGTATGGAAGGCAGCCTGGATATAGCTCGAATGAGGATGATGCTTTCTTATCACTGCGAAATCATTGTAATCGACCCAGCCGTAACCGCCGAGTCTGCGGAACGATATCAGCTCTGTCGCTTCCTGCCATATCTCACCGCGGTCCGTCGTGAACTTGTCGAAGTTCGTGCCGACCGAGAGAGAGCGTTCTATATTGTCGCGGAGCTCCACTCTTATCGTCGTACTCGTATTGTAAAGAACCACCGGCACGGAAGCCGCCAAAAGCAGGAGCGCAAGCAGCATCCCCTTGTGCTTTGTAAAACTGAAGCCGAAGCAGCGCCCTGTGATAAATAAGGCGAAGAAGAGCTGCACTGTCACGGCAAGCAGTATCGTGCGGTAATATGTGACCAGCACCGCCGCAAAATTAAGAATGACCATCACAGCCGCTGCCGCGCGCACGGAGTTTTTGTTCCGTTTGTCAAAAGCGGCTGCGAGCAGCCATGGCAGAAGCGACGCAAGTATTATGCCGGCAAAAGCCGCGTGTTTGTCGAAAAGCCAGTCGTTTCTCTCCGTAGAAAAATGCAGCATCGCTCTGTTAATGATCGCGATCAGCGTATATGCGGCCGCGCTCAGCGCCGAGAAACGGAAGAAATATTTTTCAAAAAAACTGTCCTTCGCAAAGAGCATCACGCCCCAGCCGTAAAGGACGATCTCCAGCGGGCGCGCAGTACCCGCCAGCCTCATTTTGAAAGAGTCGGTACCGGCGGCAAGCGGTATAAACAGCACCCATGCGGCAAGCGCAAGCAGCAGGAGGCCAGCGGCAAGCGTTAACCCGTTCCATTGTTTGATAACGCCGCTTTTCAGCTGCTTCCTGTTAAGCAGCAGCAGAGCAAGCAGGAAAAGGCCGCGTCTGTAGCCGTCTTCGATGAACCAGCCGAACGATATAGACAACGCAAACAGTATCTGCGCTGCGCAATATCTTTTATCTTCGTCTTTCATTAGTTCTATAAATCTATCTTTGAGGCCCGTTATCTCCATTGCACCGTTACCACCTTAAAAATAAATCCACTACCTGCCGGCCATCGACGACAGGTCGAATATCGGAAGAAGCACCGCGATAACGACAAATCCGACCAGACCGCCCATTATCAATATTATCACAGGCTCGGCAAGCGCCGCCCATTTCTGCATAGAGCCCTGCGCATACTCCCAGCAGTTCCTGCCAAGACGTTCGGCCGCGTCCGGGAGGCTGCCGCCGCTTTCGCCAACACGGATGACCGCGACTAACTCCTCTGGGAAAGACCCCTCTTTTTCAAGGGCCTGAGAGAAGCGGTAACCGTCCCTTATATGCTCAGCTACCGCAGACAGGCGCCCCTTAACCGTATCGAGCGGTTCTGTCAGTTTGAGGGCCTCCACGAGCGGCATGCCGGACTTAAGCAGTGTGCCGGTCTGGCTGAATATAAGAGAAAATACCATATTGTCACGTATGCTGCGGAAAAAAGGAAGAGATATCTTCCTCCCGGTAAACCTGAGCCATAAAAATACAGCGATTACGGCAATGACGAACGGTATAAGACCGATACGCACTACCGACGATATGAATATAAGCAGCCTTGTGACGAAAGGCAGCTCCGCCCCCGATTCAACGACAAGCGCAGTGAGCTTCGGGACCACAAAGCTCAGCAGAAAAACAACTACGCCGGCGCCTACAACAAGCATCAGCAGCGGATATGTAAGCGACGACTGTATCCTGCGGCGCAGCGATATCTCGTTTTGTATGAGATCTGCCGCTTTTTCAAGTATGCCGGCAAGCGACGCGGACTTTTCTCCTGACTCCACCATTCCGGTCAGGCTCTCCCTGAACACGCCTGACGCGGTCATCGACGCGGCAAGGGAGCGCCCCTCTTCCACCATTTCGCGCAGACCGGCATAGACGGAGCTGACATATTTGTCTTTTGTCTGTTTCTGAAGAAGGCTCAGGACCTCCGTCATCGAGAGTCCGCTTCTCATGAAAGAGGAAAGTGTCGTACAGAATGTATGCTGTTCAGCCAGAGTCAGCTTTCTTGCATGTCTGCGCAGCGGGAGGAAGAATTCCCGCGGCCTCTGCTCATGTACGGAGACCACGGTGTATTTCCGGGCTGCAAGCCAGCGAAGCAGATCGTTTTCTCCGGCGGCTTCCCTGCTTATCTGTTTCTTTTCTCCGGCGGGCGTATAAACTTCGGCCCTGTATAAAGGCATAACTAAACCTCGCCTACTACGCGCAGCATCTCTTCCGGCGAGGTCTCGCCCTCTCTTACCGCCTGCAGCCCGAGCTCAAAAAGCGTTGCAAAGCCGTTTCCGCGCGCAGCTTCTTTCAGTTCATGAGCCGACGCCGAGCGGGCAATGGCCTCCTGGATATCCGGCGTGACTTCGAACTGCTCATAGAGGCCGAAACGTCCGTGATAGCCGGTTCCTCCGCAGAACTCGCATCCTTCGCCGCGCCATGCGCGGTTTATGCCGTTTTTCTGCAGGAAGCCCGTGGTGCCGACCTCTTTCCTGCAGTGCGGACATATGCGCCGTACGAGCCGCTGGGCTACTACGCCTAAAAGCGACCCCGCGATAAGATAAGGCTCCACGCCCATGTCTGAAAGGCGCGTCACCGCGCTTATCGAATCGTTCGTGTGCAGCGTGGAAAAGACAAGATGGCCTGTAAGTGAGGCCTGTATGCCTATGTGCGCGGTATCAAAATCGCGCATCTCGCCGATCATTATTATGTCCGGGTCCTGACGCAATATCGAGCGCAGCGTATTAGCAAACGTAAGCCCGGCCTTTTCGTTCACCTGGACCTGCCCGACCCCGGGCAGATCATATTCTATCGGGTCCTCTACAGTGATGATATTGACCTGGGGGCGCGCAAGCCTCTGCAGTATCGCGTAAAGGCTAGTGCTCTTGCCGGAACCGGTCGGTCCGGTAAAGAGTATCATTCCGTTGGGACGGCATATCAGTTTTTCCATCCGTTCACGTTCGCCGGCCTTCATGCCGAGCTCTTCCATCGTGAGCACCCCGCGCGCTCTGTCCAGCAGACGCAGCACCAGCCGTTCTCCATGCTGCGTGGGCAGAGAGCTGACACGCACATCCACCAGCCTGGAACCGAGGCTGATGCCTATCCTGCCGTCCTGCGGTATGAAACGCTCGGCGATATCCATGTTCGCCATTACTTTTATGCGGCTCGTAACGGGCGCCTGATGCCCTTTAGAGAGCATATATCTGTCGGAAAGGACCCCGTCGATGCGGTAGCGCACCGCCACTCTGTCTTCGTAAGGTTCTATATGGATATCAGTGGCGCGTTCCTTCAGCGATTCCATAAGTATGCCGTTCACCAGACGTACTACGGGCGCATCAGAGCTGTCGCTCATGACCTCCTGCCGAACAAGCTCCGAAAGATCGTCGATCTCCTCTATCGCGTTCAGCGTCTCTTCGCCGACCCCGTTTTTTATATCGTAAAGAGCGCGAATAAGATTCTGTATCTCGGAGGGGGAAAATAACCTGACGTCGGCAACGGCGCCTGCGGAAGCGGCAAGCAGCTGCGCCTCGATGACAGACGAATAATCAGCCGCCGCAAATATCATAACGCCGTCGTAGAGTGCTATAGGAACAAAGCATTTGTCCCGCAGCACATCAAGGCTGACGCTCTCTGGTATCAGATCAAGCACCTTTTCAGGAGCAGCGCCGAGATCTCTCAAAAGCTCAGCCATTTATCTCGGGCTGGCCCCCTGGGGGTCAGGCGCAGCCTCCTCTGCAGGCGCGGCTTCCACAGTTTCGGCAGCATCATCAGAAACAACCCCGCGTCTCGGATCGATCATCTCGCGCGATATGCCTTCCTGCTTCGTCGCCTTCTGATAATCTCTGTTGTTGCGCTGCAGAAGCGTTTCTTCGGCGTCACTGAGCTTCTGCCCGTCGCGTATTATCTCGTTGGTTATCTGCGAAGCCTGCTGCGGCGTTTCAAGGATATACGGCGTAAGGAATATCATCAGGTCTACCTTCTCGCGCTGACGCTCATTCGACCTGAAGAGGTTGCCTATTATCGGGATGTAGGAGAAGAGCGGCACCCTGTTGCGCAGTTCTTTTTCGGCTTCTTTGATGAGGCCTCCGATGACCACTGTCTCGCCGTTTGCCACGAGGACGCTCGTCTTAACTTCGCGCTTCGATGTGACAGGCGTCACCGAGTTCATCGTCGTCATCAGATCCTCTATGCTCTGCTCTATCTCGAGCGCTATCAGATTTCCGCTTCGGATATGCGGCGTCACGTTGAGAATAAGTCCGACGTCCTTGTACTCGTAGGAATTCGTAACTGAGTTCGTGTTTGTCTGGTTAGTCAGGCTCCCTTTAAGCTGGGGTATGACCTGCCCTACCTGCAGAGTGCTCTTCAGGTTGTCGGTGCACATCAGCCTCGGCATCGAAAGGACATTTATCGCATCAAACTTGTTGAGAAGCTTTATATAAGCATATACCAAAGCAGCTCCCTTGGTCTCCGTTATAGTGCCTATCGCGTTGCCGGCCTGGTTGGTGATCACCCTTTCCTCGGTCATCAGGTTCTGATAGAGCTGCTGCACGTCCGATGGGACCGCTGAATTGCCGAGCTGCATGTTGCCGGCGGCCACGATGCTGCCGAATATGTCGCCGCCCCATGCGGCCCAGTCAATGCCGGCGCTGTTCAGCTTATTGAGGCTCACCTCGGCGATAAGCCCGCGCAGCATCACCTGCTTCGGCTGGGTGTCAAGGTTTTCAAGTATTGCCTTAAGAGAGTTATACTGCTCCTGAGATGCTGTAAATACAAGGCTGTTCGTCGGCAGGTCCGGAACGACCGTGGTCGGCATCACGCCCTTTTGGTCGGGAGAAAGCTTTGCCGCCACGGCAAGTATCTGAGACATCTGCTCCGCGACAGTCTTCGCATCGGCGTTTTTCAGCTTGTAGACGTGGAAGTCCCCCGTGCGCGACGGCTTGTCCAGCGAACTTATTATACGCTCGCTCTCCCGCAGGTTCTGGCTGCTCCCGACAAGGATGATGCTCCTTGTGCGCTCGTCGGCAACAGCTGACATGCCGGCAAGCTTGGAAGATGCGTCCTTGGCCACCGCGTTCAGCTGTGCTTCAAGCAGCTTGGCGTTGGCATACTGCAGGGTTATGACTTTTATCGTGCGAATGCTGTCAGGGGCGTCTATAGCGCGTATCACTCCGGCTGCCCTCGAAAGCAGAGAGGCTTTGCCGACCAGCAGCACTGCGCTGCCGTTCCCTATGGGCGATATCTGTATCTGCGGTATCGCGGTCTTAAGCGGAGAAACGACATACCCCGCCTTTACGTATGATAGAGGCACGAGCTGGACCATCACGCTTTCCCCCGGTTCGACGCTCTGATCGCCTTTTACCACCATATTGCTCATCGCGTCGCCTCCGGAGAGGGGAACGACCTTTGAATATCCGTCCATATCCTGAATGGTGAGGTTATTCATCTCCAGGACCGACAGCATTACCTGACGCGCTTCCTTCAGCGTCACGGCTTTAGGCGAAACGACGGATACCTTGCCGGATATGTCCGGGTTTACGAGTATGTTCTCTCCCAGCAGCTCGGACATGAAACGTATGAATTTTGCCATCTCCAGATCTTTGAAGTTCAGCTGGACACGCCCTGACGCACGCATACCCCTGGCGGCAGTGACAAGGTTCTGCTCCTCCTGATCCGGCACTTCCGCAGCGGACGCACAGGCGGCGATAAATACCGCTGCAGCTGCAAGTACAGCGCAAAGCATATTTTTTTTCATACGTATATTCACCACTCCCAAACACTGCGGCAAACCGCGCACGTCAGTTATTATATTATTTTACTTTATTTTCTCGGCATTTTCTTCTGTCTGAACAGAACTCAATTGCCCGGCCTCCGCACTTTCCCCGTTATTCACGGACGAGCAGAGGGTTATCATGCGTTTTTTGCTGTCAGTCACCGTTATTTCCCGCCACTTTATGACAAACCTGCCCGGCGAATAGTCGGCCGAAGCGCCGAAACGCAGTTTCCCGAAATCTTCGCCGAACATCTCATTCTTTCTGATCTCCGATACCCAGCTTATATCCCCGCTTGTTCCTTTCCCGGCTATAATGCCGGTAAATATCCCGGTTTCTATTGCTTCTGCTTCATTCAGCAGATTCTGACGCTCCCCGGTCTCAGCAAGCGTTCTCTGTGCTGTGATGACCAGCTTGAGAGAAGCCGCGGCAACCGAGGCCAGCAGCATTACAGAAACCATGATCTCTATAAGAGTGAAGCCGCCGTTTCGTGACATCCGGCTATTTTACCTGGTATTTAAGGTCGACCTGCTTGCCGTCCCTCAGCACGGAAACGTCAAAACGGCTCCCCGCCATCAGCGAATTTACCGCGTTGGCGGCCTCTCCCATATTGGTTATATTCACTCCGTTCACAGCCTGTATCACGTCTCCGGCGGCGACTCCGACATGTGCGAAAACACTGTCTTTATCGATGCGCTGGAGCAGCATGCCGGAACCGTCATCGGCCGGGACCATGCGCATCTTCTTCAGCTCATCATAAGGATTCATCAACAGGGCATCCACCAGTTCACGCGGCACCGCACCCTCTTTATCTGCGGAAGCCGCTTCTATGCCTGAAAAATCAAGTTTCGGGCGCAGATGCCGGCCGCGGTTCTCAGGCTGTGCCGCCGCTTTCCTGACAGGGGCGGGGGCTTTTTCCGCGCTTCCCCCGGATAGAGTCAGAAAGAGCGAATGTCTTTCCTTGCCGTCGAAAAGGACAGCTTCGCCGTATCTTATCTCCTTGAGCTGATAACCGCTGACATTCTGCCCCTTCAGATAAAGATGCGTCCCGTCCCGGCCTGAGATCCATGCGCCTATATTCGGAAGCGTTCCTTTAAGCGAAAGCGCTGACAGAGATGACTTCTGTTCGCTTTTTTCAGCTGTGCGCAGCTCAGCGCCGAAGAGATCGATATCCTTTACGGCGGCAAGCCCTACCGAAGACCCTGCGGCGGCGAAAGACGGGCTGCGCAGCGCAGCTCTTGCCGCCATGCTTTTATGTGCGGCGGCAGAAAACGAAATAAGTATCCCCTTCAGCAGAAGGCAGATACACAGACCGGCAAGCACGCCTCCAAAAAAGAGCACCGGCAGCGACGTGCGCGAATAAGCCGCGTTTTTCCCCCGTCCGCGGAAAATCCCGGCAAACGCGGCAAGAAACCTTCTGCCGCGGGCGGCGGAAGCATTGTCTGTCGTTTTGTCTTTTTCCGAAACGGAAAAGCTCATTTCTCGATTCTCCATTCACCCGGCTTGACTTTTGTCAGCCGCAGCATCCCCATATTCTTTGCCATCTCAAGCGCCCTGTCGATCTCAGGCTCCGATTTAAGCAGAAGAGAGGCCTTGACAAGACTTCCGTCTGAAGACGAAAGCTCTGCGCTGCCTGAAAGAGAGGTGCTGCCGACAAATGCGATATCGTCAAGCTTCACTGTGCCGTCCGACAGTGTGATCATGGCGCTGCCTGATCTCCACTCCATGGGCTGGCGCGTGAGAGTGACGATGCTGCCGCGCCCCGTCTCAACGCCGCACTTCAGCCCGCGCGAGAGGAGAGAGGCTGTCATCATAGGCCTGATCAGCGCGTCACTCAGCGTTATCCTGAGCATCGGGAGATCCGCCGTGACATCTCTGTATCTGAAACTTTTCGGGATGAACCCCTCGGCGGCAGCCGATGATACGGTAATGTAAACGCCCTTTTCGGCGGCACGTGCGGCGGCTGTATCGGCAGCGGTGACAGCCGCGGTATCCCATGGCAGGAAGAACAAGAGCCCGCATATTATTCCTGAGATCAAGGCGGCCGCGGCAGCTAATTTCTTCATTCTTTAGCTCCGGTCACGGTAAGCGTCACGTTGATCAGACGACCGTCCTTATTTGACGAAAACGCGCGAATCTCGGCGGTATTTACCGAAAGGCCGTTTTTTCCTATGTCCTCAGCCAGCTTGACGAATTCATCGCGGTAGAGCCTGTTCAGCTGCAGCACCAGCCCCGACGGAGAGGACGCGAGCTGTGCTACGCGGTCCTGCAGACCGAGCTTATCCACCACTTCGGAAAGGACTGACAGCGGCTCTTTTTCCACAGCGGCTTCAAGCTGAGGGTACGATCTTATCTTCACAGCAGCGGAAAGCACCCGCCCTGAATCTGACAGCAGTCTCTCATTTTCTTTGAGCAACGAGTGCGCAAAAGAGAATACGGCTGCTGCTGCGGCCCATATCAGAAGGGCTACCAGCGCCGCGGCTTTCAGGCGTTTTGCTTCCGGAAGCCCTTTAAGCTCGCCGAGCGGTATCATCTGACGTTCTCTCCTGCCGAAAGCGTAAGCGTAAAACGCATGCCGCCTCCCGGAATCTGCTGGACTCCGCCTGTCTTAGCGGAAAAACCTTTTCTGCCGAACGCATCACGGAGCTTCTGTATATCATCCGTCTTTGAGGCCGTTCCCTCCACTTCGGTGCGTTCGCTCCCGTAACGCAGAGAATCTATGCGCACCGCTTTTTTATCCGGCAGTTCCTCAAAAGCCGACGCAATATCCGCAAGCGTCTTCTCAAATGAGAGCCGGGAAGATTCGCCGGAAAGCATTCTCAGACGTTTTGCCGCGTAAGCAAGCGGATTTCCTCCCCTCTCTCCCAGCACAGTGCCGCATATCTCGCGGGGCGCTTCCTCAAGAGACGCATACAGACGCTTGTTCTGCAAAAGCAAAACCAATGAAAGAACAAGGAAAAGAACTCCGACAGCCGCTGCAGATTTAAGCGCGGCAAAGCAGGCCGATGAAAAGACATCGCACCTTTCCGCAGCGGCCGCACCCCTGCTTGACAAGTCAAGGCGCGACAGAGACGGAGATGCGGCAAAGGACGCTTCTGCGGCACGCCGCAGCTCCTCCTGGGTCATGCTGCCTTCCCGGCATATAAGCACGCTTTCGGAGGGCAGATCCGCCCCCTCGGCTGATGCGTAGCGGCACATCCACTCGCACAGATCCTCCGCGTCACCCTCCGAAGAAGGCATATATTTGTAGAACCTGGGCACAGATCCCTTGTCAAACCATATAGCGCATGAGGACGAGGGTGAACTCCAGACCGATATGCCGCCGTCTTCCATTTCTGCGGCAAACGCAGCGGGAGCAGGGAGAAGGACGATATCCTTCCCAAAGTTCTCTTCGCATTCATCTATCTCTTCTTTTGATACGAACCAAGCGGCTCCCTGCGTCAGATCAGAGCGCTGAAGCGTCACCTGCGGTACCATTGAAAGCTTTTCTGCAAGGCCGCCAAGTATAGGACGGAACGTGAACTTTATAGCGTCTCTTAAGCTGCCTCTCCTGCCGAAAGGGAAAGAAAAAGGACAAAGCACCGCTGTGCGCAGAGGAACAAACAGTACGTTTTTTCCGCCTGCCCGCACATTGGAACCGCCGTAATAAGGAGGAAAACAAAATTTTATATCGCGCTTTGCCGGCCGGCGCGCCGGTAAAGCTGAACCTCCAAACAAGCCTTTTACTTTTTTCAGCCCTGATCTACCTTTCCTGATAAATAAGCTACTCTTCCCATTTCTCTATGATACATTTATTTTCCAAACGGCGCACGGTTATCCGGTAATTTCTCGCCGCAGTTCCGCCGCCAGCCGATACATTTGTCTCAAGCAGAAAAAAAATACTCTCATAGCCTATCACATTTGCCAGCTTTGTAGCAAGGGCAGCCGGGAAACCGGGGATACGCCGCAGATCTTCAATGCTTTTGAGCGGCGAAGAAAGACGTGACGCAGTCACAAGACGCGCCGTGTCAAGCGTTATCGCAGGATCAAGCTTCGCTATCATTTCCGCTTCCGCGATATTGATATTTATCTTCTGCCCGTCCAGCGTATCGAGATACCTCGCAATGCCTCCGGGATGCTCCCTGCCGCCCCACAGCAGGCCGTCGTCTATTCCGGATACAGCCTTCAGCTCGCTTAGATCGGCAAGCGGCCTGTTTATATTTTTCTCGTCCTCCGCGCCTCCGAGCGTCTGTTTGCTGTCCGCATCGATGAAATCGATAACGCGCAGGGCAAGATCATCATGCTCCATCTCTTCCCATATCGAGTTCCACGCGTATCTGTACTCTTCTCGCACTGTCACCCTGTCCGGAAGCAGCAGCGCATTGACCGGCATTTTGCCGCACAGCGGCGTTATATGCACCTTAACGTCATATTCTCCGATTTTTAGCCTGATACCGCCGCCGGGAGCGTAAAGCGCTTCATCAAAGCCGTCATGGCCGCTCCTGTCTGCCGCTATCATTTCACCTACGATATCCGCCGCGGCCTCCGCAGCGCCGCGGCATTTCAGTATGTTTTCACGCGCGGCTTCGCGCTTTGACTCCGTGCGCGCGAACCATGCAAAAGCTGTTGCGGCAGTCAGCAGCAGCGTCAGTGAAAAAAGCACCGCTATGAAGATAAACCCCTTACTTTTCCGCCGCATTCGGGAATCTCCCTGTATAAGAATATTCCTTACCGTTTACGGTCAGCTCGGTCCGCAGCGCAGCAGGAAGAGCGCCTTCATATTCCTCCTGCCACTTTTTCCCCTTGCCGCAGACAGTAAAGCGAAGACCGGTCGCATCATGCAGTATCAGTGTGGCGTCCGCTTCGTCGAGCAGGTCTGTATCTATATCTACGGGGCTTCCGCCCCCTTTTCTGTAAGCGGCGCCGCCCGGCGGCGCGGAAGAGTCAGAATCGGACAGCAGCCATCGGTAGAGCCCCTGCTTTTGTGTTCCTGCGGTCTTCCCTCCTGCGATCCTGTAGACCGCAACGCCGGTGACCTGTCCGGAAGGTCCCTGCATCCTGCCCCAGACCAGCAGTCTGTCGTCGCGCTCCCTTGAAAGACCGCTTTTGCGAATCACTTTGAAAACCGGGAAGGAGGGGTTGCTGAGCGCACCGCGGGCGTCATGATATATTTTCTCCGCTGCGGCAGGGGCGCTGTGCGCAGCGCCGTAACGCATCTGCGCCTCACGGAGAGACCTCACTGTAAAAACAAGCGGAGCCAGCGCCGCGGACGCAATAATGGCGGCAAGCCCCGCCGCGAGCATTACTTCTATTAAAGTAAATCCGCGTCGTCCCGGCATTTACTGGCGATGCTCACCGGAAGCTGCCGGGGCGCCGCCGAATACGTTCGGATGCAGATAAGGCACAAGCATATCAAGCAGTCTTCTGTTATTCGTCTGTTTTGCGATCTCTAAAAGGTCAAAAAACAGCTTTCCATGCGGCCTGGTCATGAAGCTGCGCGCAAGCTGTTCTGTTCCCGCCCGCATAGCCTCAGGCCTGCCGCTGGCCGCGGCTGCGGAAAGCAGATGATATGCCAGCTGTTCTTTTGCCTCGTCACGCTCCATAAGACTCCTGGCAGCGGCGTCTATATGGCTGCGCTGCAGCACGGCTCTGTTGGTCAGAGTAGCGGCGCGCAGATGCTTGTCCGCGATGCAGCCCGACGCAAGAAAGATCATTCCGGCGGCAGAGGCGGCCGCGATAAATACTCCGAAAGACCTGTACAGATAATCCGCTGTGCGCCCCCTGAAATAACCGGACGGCGAAAAAAGTTCCCTGTTTGCGGCAGCGAAAGCAAAAGAGAGCCATACCGCATTTTCGATGCGGTGGAAGGGACGGCTGAAGAGCGCGTCGAAGCATATGAGAAATATCAGCGCGCACCCCCATAATGCCATATCTGACAGTGGCCTCCTCTGCCTGAGGGCCCGCACGAAGGCGATAAGCCACCATATGGCGGCGGCAAGCAGCACCGCGGCGCCGAATATCCCCATTTCCGCAAGCCACTGCAGATATTCGCAGTGCGCCCAGTAAGTGAACTGCCATTTCATCCATGGGTGAGCACGCAGAGCCCTGCCCTGCGCTTCAAGATAGTGCCACTTGAAATGACCGAGGCCGACGCCGGCAACGGGATGCTCTTTAACGACATTCCAGCTCGTCATCCATATCTCGCGCCTTGCCCCGACATTCGCCATATTGACAAGCATGTCAGAGGTCTTGCTGATAAGGGAATAGGCGCGGCTCCAGCCGAAATGGCCCATACAGATATTTACCAGAAGCACAAGGGCCACTATAAGCGCCGAGGTCCATACAGGCTTCAGAAGCTTTCTGTCCATGTTCCTGCATATCACTGCCGCAGATACCGCCATACCGACAAAAAGCGAGAGTACGCCGGCACGTGTGGTTGAGTTCCAAAGCCCCCAGGAGACGAATGCCAGCATCAAAAGATTAAGATACCGGACACACCTCTGCCCTTTGCCGGTCCTTTCCTCAGAGGAAAGGCGCGTATAGACCACATGCAGGATGACGCAGTTCATCACGCACATCGCCATCCAGAGGCCGAACATCTCCTGCTGCCCGGTATTGCCGATATAATTGCCCGGTACGTTCATTATCAGGGAACAGATACCGTTCATATCCCTTATCAGCAGTTCGGCAAAAACAATATTTACCGCAGCATTGATATTTGCGAGCCAGAGGACGCAGCGCCATGCTTTCCCGCTGTCAAAGAGGTTATAGCAGAGCAGATAGGCTGCAAAGAGCGACGCGAAGAAAAACCACTCTTTCATGTAGGTCGATCTTGCGAATATATCAGTCCAAAGCGGCTGCAGCGAGATAAATGCCAGCAGGAAAAACCATACCGCGGAAAACGCATCGAATCTGAATCCTGTCCGCTCCGGTCCGCGAACGGCAAGATGCAGGCCTGCGGCAAGCGACAGCAGCGCTATCGGCACCATCGTCCAGGCCCACTTCATTATATGCAGCGTGTCGAACCAGGAAATGCCGGAGTAGATCAGGTTGGGCAGCGCAAGAGAAATGAAAGCAAGCGGATAGAAAAGCCATTTGGGCACAAGAGGAAGAACGCGCCCGAAGCCTGCGTCAGGCACTTTTTTTCTGTCCGTTATCCTGTTTTTTCCTGAAGCTTTCATAAATATTGACCCCGTAAAAAGGCGCATGTCCGCGCCAGTCGATTAATAGCCGTTTCCGTACGCGCTCTCAAAGCGCGAGAATTCGCGGAAGAATACAAGGTTTATCTTGCCTGTCGGACCATTTCTGTTTTTTGCGATGATCATTTCCGCCGTCGCATCGTTTATATCATTCTCCTGAGCGTAGTAAGCCTCGCGGTAGAGAAAAGCGACCATGTCAGCATCCTGCTCTATAGACCCGCTTTCGCGCAGGTCCGACAGCTGCGGTCTCCTGTTGTTTTTGTCACGTTTTTCCACATCGCGTGAAAGCTGCGAAAGGGCAAGCACCGGGACTTTAAATTCACGTGCTATGCTCTTAAGAGTGCGGGATATCTCCGAGACTTCCTGCGTACGGTTTTCAGTTCTGCGGGCAGCCTGCATCAGCTGCAGATAGTCAAGTATTACCAGCCCTCGCCCTGAACCGTGCTTGGAGAAGAAGCGGCGGCACCTGCCGCGCAGTTCGACCGTGTTGAGCTGTGAGGTATCGTCAATGAAGACAGGACTCTTCTCGATAGTAGCTGCCGCTTCTTTAAGGCGCTTCCACTGTTCCGTCTGCTGGTGGCTTGATTCAAACATCTCCCTGAGATTGACTTTTGCCTCTGATGAGAGCATCCTCTGGACTATCTGTTCGGCAGACATTTCCAGACTGAATATCAGGACCGGCACATTCTCTTTCACAGCCGTATACTGCGCGATATTTATCGCAAGCGCCGTCTTTCCCATAGAAGGGCGCGCGGCAAGTATATAAAGACCTCCCGGCTGGAGGCCCGCGGAAATGCTGTCGAAATCGCGAAATCCCGACGGCACTCCGGTTATCGCAAGGCCTCCGGCCATGCGCTTTTCTATGTCCTCCATCGCGGAGAGCAGCACCTCGTGCGTCGAACGCAGATTTGCCGCCCTCCCGGTGCGGGCTATCTCAAAAACGCGCTGTTCGGCTGTTTCCAGCGCATCGTCGACCCCGACGTCCTCGCTGAATCCAAGCTTGGATATATCGCTCCCCACGACTATCAGCGAGCGGTGGACAGCCTTGTCGCGCACGATGCCCGCATGGAACTCCACGTTGGCCGTCGTGGTCACCGATTCGGTCAGCGACGCTATAAAAGACATATTTCCGACCGTCTGCTCAAGCCCCTGTTTTTTCGCTTCGTCGCGGAAAGTCAGAGCATCGACTGCGAGATCACGTTCGGCCATATCCGTCATGATCTCAAATACCCTGCGGTGACGCGGATCGTAAAAATCTTCGGCGGAAAGACTTTCCATCACCACGGTCAGCGCTTCCGCGTCAAGAAGACACGAACCTAAAACGGAGCGCTCCGCTTCCAGGTTGAAGGGCGGGACCCTGTCAAAAACGTTGATATCTTCCAATCTTATTCAGTCTCCACCTTGAGAGTCATATCGGCGTCTATGCCGGGATAGAGCTTGATCTTGAACGCATATGACCCTACCTGTTTAATGGTATCGTCAAGCCTTATGTCTTTTTTATCTATGGCTGCGCCGTACTGGGCCGAAAGCGCATCGGCCACCTGAGCGGACGTAACGCTTCCAAAGAGCTTTCCGCCGTCGCCGGCGCTTGCCCTGACCGAGACCATCTTCCCCGATAATTTCTTTTTCAGCTCTTCCGCCGCTTTGCGGAGCTTCTCATCGCGCGACTTCTGCGTCTTCTGAAGCTCATGGTATTCGCGCACTTTCCCCGGCGTGCCCTCTTCGGCAAGTCCCCGCCCGATCAGATAGTTGCGCCCGTAGCCGTCAGAAACCTCTATCATGTCGCCTTTTTTGCCGACTTTAGCCACATCCTGTTTTAATATTACCTTCATTTTATTTCCTCCTTATTTTTATCCTCTTCCGCAGGTCGTACCATATATCAAATATGCCGATCATCGAGAGCATGTAAGAGACCGGCGAGAAAAACACGGCAAACACTAAAAGCACTGTGCTCAATACTCTGTTTACCCCGAAGGCGGATAGGAAAAACCATGACAGCGACAGCCCTTCGGCAAGAAACAGAGCGCGGAGCACCTCCATCAGATTCAGGGACAGCATCTTAAGCATGGTCTGCTGAGGAAACGCTTTGGCTGCTATATCAAGGACAAGCGTGACAAGCAGCGCCCAGAAAATATTATGAGGCAAACGCCATGAACCGAACGGCGGAAGCTGCGGGATCGACACTTCCGGCAGACGCCTGAAATAAAGGCGCGCGGCGACGTAACAGAGCAGCGTGTCGGCGGCCGAAAAAAGTATCAGCATCGAAGGCATCATAAGCGTTATGGTGCGGGTAAGGGCATCGGCATATGAAGCGACATCTGCTTCCGAAACTGAGAGCCCGTTCTGCGAAAATAAAGACGAAAAGGAGGTGATAATAGCCCGGGCCGCATCACCTGAAACAAAAAAAGGATTGACGCCGGAGGAGATCACAAATATGCCCATCATCAAAAGCTTCGACGCGACCGAAACAGCAGCCGCGTACATGAAATACTCCGTACCCTCTTCACATTTCAGAAGCAGGATGCCGGAGGCGACGCCGATAATGCAGAACTCACATAAATATACGAATGAATGCTCAGGCCCCATCAGCGCACAGATGAGCGATATGCCGAAGAGCGCGGAGAGCACCCCCCTGCGCGCCCCTAACAGTCTGGTAAGCAGCGCAAGCGGCACCGGAGCAACGAAAATGACAAATGAAGAAAGGAAAGGCACGCTCATTCCGGCTACAAACAGAGCAATGCCTGCCGCAGTAAGGCCAAACCATTCAATGAACAGGTTACCTTTCACATTAAACCTCCGCAGCGCCGTCTCGATCACGGCCAAAATAATATCTTTATATTATAACAGCAGCAGACACGATTTTAAGAAAGAGAGAGAAAATATCCGGCGGCTCCGGCGGCATGCTCTTATCAGACCGCGGCGGAAAGTAAAAACAGCAGCCGGAAGAACGATCTCACATCCTCCGGCTGCTGTTATAGACTTTAAGCCCGTGACATACAGGTGCAGGTTTTTAATCTGATGTGTAAGGGATAAGCGCGATCAGCCTTGCGCGTTTGATGGCGCGGGTAAGCTGACGCTGATGCTTCGCGCATGTGCCGGTGACGCGGCGCGGAATTATCTTGCTGCGTTCCGTTATATATCTTTTAAGTTTATCGACTTCCTTGTAGTCGATATGGTCGACTTTTTCCACACAGAAATGGCAAACCTTTGGCCTGTGTTTGCGGCGCTTGCGGTTGAATGCTGCATTTTCCATCTGCATCTACACCTCTTTCCTGCTAAAACGGTATCTCTACGTCTCCTGACTGGTCACCGGGGCCTCCCAGCTCCGAAAAATCAAGCGGGAAACCGTCGTCGAAGCCGCTCTCTCCTCTTAGGCTGCCCAGATCCGGCGCCGGCATTGCATCAGACTGCTGCTGATGCTGGTATGCCTGCTGGTTTCCGTAACCCTGCTGCTGGAAACCGCCGCCCTGGTCACCCTCTTTGCGCGGCGCGCCAAGAAGCACTATGTTTTCGGCTACGACTTCTGTGACCCATTTGTGCTGCCCGGTTTTAACGTCATCATAGTCGCGTGTGCTTATGCGCCCTTCGACGAGGATCTGACTGCCCTTCTTAACATAGCGCTCCAACAGATCCGCTGTAAAGCTCCACGCCGTCACCGTGATGAAATCCGTATGACTCTGCAGCTCGCCGGTGGCTTTGTTCTTCCACTGGCGGCCGGTGCAGATAGTAAAGCGGGCAACCTTCTGCTTGCTCGGCGTAAACCGTACTTCCGGGTCACGCGCGAGCCGTCCCATAAGTATGACTTTATTGAAATCACGGGACATGGCTATCTCTCCTCAAGGCTGACGACCATATGGCGCACGATGTGAGACTTGAGCGTAAGCAGACGTTCAAGTTCCTTGACCTTAGCCGGGTCGAGCTTGAACGTGTAGAGAGTGTAGAAGCCCTCTAACTCTTTGTCGATGGGGTAGGCAAAACGCTTTTTGCCCCAAAGGTCGATCTTCTCGACCTCTGCTCCCAATCCGCGCACGATCTCGGCCGCATCTTCGGATACTGTTTTATGATCCTCGATGTCAGCTTTAAAAATCACTACCATTTCGTAAGACCGCACGTACTTCACCTCCTCCCTTTGGACTTTGGTCTCTTTCTCTGAAGAGACAGGGAACACAATTGGATATAATACCTCAACAGAGAGTTTATTGCAACTTATCCTGCGAGGTGATCTCTATCTTGTATATCCTGTCGCCTGAGCGCACAAGGTTAAACTGCTCCGTAGCAAGACGCGATATTCCTTCCGGAGTGCTGTAGTAGTTTATATCCTGCTTAAGCTTCTGCGTTTTCCGTTCTTCATTGACAAGTTCTTCCATACGCTTGTCAAGCGTATCAGCAAGCATATCGATCTTCCGTATCTCTTTGAAGAACGACGTCAGCAGTATCGCTATAAGGAACGTTACTGCCGCGGCAAACAGCACCCAGCGCAGCTTCGGGGCATTCATTCTGGCAGTGAGCTCCGGCAGCTGTTACATTTTTTCCGGCGCAGAAACGCCGAGTATGCCAAGAGCATTGACAAGCGTTACACGCGCCGCTTCCATAAGCAGCATGCGGCTCTTCATAAGCTTTTCCTCCACGCCTATTACATGCTGCGCGTTGTAGAAGGAGTGGAACGCTTCCGCAAGCTCTGAGACATAGTAAACGATGCGGTGAGGAGCCATCTCTTCAGCAGCCTTCGCAATTTCTTCAGGGAAGCGTGAAACTGCTTTTGCAAGCGCCGTTTCCGTCGGATCGGCAAGCAGCGACACATCGAACTCCGACATGGAAGGCATCGCTATGCCGCGCTCCGCAAGCTCGCGTTTTATGCTGCAGATGCGCGCATGGGCATACTGTATGTAGAATACCGGGTTTTCCGACGACGCTTTTTTCGCAAGCTCCAGGTCAAAGTCCACCGTGCTGTCGCAGCGGCGCAGCACAAAGAAGATGCGCGCGGCGTCGCTTCCGACTTCTTCCATTATCTCGCGCAGCGTGACTATCGTGCCCGCGCGCTTTGACATCTGCACCGGCTTGCCGTCGCGCAGCAGATTCACCATCTGTATAAGAAGCACTTCAATGCCGTCGTCCGGGTAGCCGAAGGCTTTATTTACAGATTTAAGGCGCGGCACATATCCGTGATGGTCGGCGCCCCATACGTAAATAATTTTTTCGAAGCCTCTGTCGTATTTATTTTTGAGGTACGCCACGTCCGATGTAAAATATGTCGGAATGCCGTTCTTGCGTATCAGCACGCGGTCCTTGTCATCTCCGAACATCGTGGAACGGAACCAGAGCGCGCCGTCGGCCTCGTACGCATAGTCACGGGACTGGAGGGCCTGCATCGCGGGCTCGACAAGGTTGTCGTCGTAGAGCGACTGTTCGGAAAACCACACGTCGAACCTGACCCCGAAGTCTTCAAGATCCTTCCTGATCATTTCAAGGACCATCCTGCCGGTCTCCGCAGAGAAAAATCTCACCGTTTCCTCAAGAGGCTTTGCCGCAAGAGTATCCCCATACTTTTCCACAAAGACCTTTGCTATATCTTCCATATATTCGCCGCGGTAGCCGTCTTCAGGCATCGGAGCTTCGTCCGCTCTGCCAAGCGCTTCGAAATAGCGCGCCTGAGCCGACCTGCCGAGCAGCTCCATCTGCAGTCCCGCGTCGTTGATATAATATTCCCTCTCAACGCTGTAGCCTGCGAAATCAAGCAGGGATGCCAGTATATCGCCGACCGCGGCGCCGCGTCCGTGCCCCATATGAAGCGGACCGGTGGGGTTTGCGCTGACGAATTCCACCTGTACCCTGCGCCCTCCGCCTATATCGCAGCGTCCGTAAGCCGGCCCTTTTTCTATCGCTCCGGCAACAGTCTGGGTGATCCAGTCCGATGAAAGTTTGAAATTCATGAAGCCGGGACCGGCGGCTTCCGCTTTTTCTATGATACCGCCCTTGGGGAGCTTAGCTATTATCGCTTCGGCAAGGTCGCGCGGTCTCTCTCCGAACGGCTTCGCAAGCTGCATCGCTATATTGGTTGCCCAGTCTCCGTGCCCCTCCTGACGCGGCCGCTCAAAGCGTACTGCGAAGCCCTCGGGAAGCGTGCACTGCTTTTCGGCGGCTACTGCCTTCACTGCCGCTTCAAGCACGGTTTTCAATTCATCTGTCATATTCTGCAAAACATTACACTCCCTTGTAAAAATATAAAAAGCCTGCGCTGTTATCCTGCTATTTTTTAAAAGGCAGATCAAGTACCGGCCAGCGCAGCGCGGCAGCGAGCTCTTCTTTCATAAGCTGCGCTGTCAGGCTGTCAACTGTGCGAGTTTTGACGGCCCACAGGCTGTCTGCGAGCAGTTCTGCCTTTTTCGGCCAATGGGTTATGGACTCTTTCAACACTGCTTTCGTACCGTCGCCGACATTCTTGAGAGGCGGCATCTGAAGCATCCGGTAGCCTTTAGGCATATCCATCCTTACCTTCTGGTCTATTATAAACGGGAAACGAAGCGTATACTGTTTTTCCTGCGATATCATCTCGCTGACCCTTATCGGTATCCCGCCCGGAAGGCGAAGCAGCAAATTGCCGCCGTGTATTATTCCAGGAACACAGCGCACCGCGAATGACATCCTGTAGCCTGAAGGCAGAGGATCCACCTTCACAGGCTCAAGCCTCATTCCGGGAATAGCAAAGTTTATCCTCTCTATAAGAAATTCGGAAAGGCCGCTTAGTCCGGGTACGTTTCCTCCGGAAAAGAGTTCGCTCCAGCCGCCGGTAACGCTGACATCAAGCGTTCCTTCGGCCGCGCCGGCTTCATCCATTCGGAGCTTCCACAGCAGATAAAACCTGTTGTCCGCAGATGCCCCGGCAGGAATCCTCTTTGAGATAAGCCCTTCGTCGGAAACAGTATAAATGTCTGATCCTCCGATAGAAAAGGGGATCTTTGAAAAAGAGAATGGAAGTCCTGCTTTGTAATAGGACGTTTTTGAGGCGCCGTCTTTTATCTCAAGAACCGGGGCCTCAAATATAGTGGCGGAAGCCGGCGCAGCTTCATCTACCGGCATTTTTGCCTCCCACCAGAGAGCTGCCTCAAAGCCAAGGCTTTCAAGCCAGTTTTTAAGGATAAATGTCTTTTCCCACTCGCTCCACGGCCCCTCTGCGGGCAGCGTATCGTAATTTCTGACATAATCAGGCTGGAAACCGGTCAAAGTGCGGGCAGGAGCCGCGAGGTATTCCGCTAATGCCGCACACGTCCGGTGTCTGTCTGTTTTTCCAACCGCCGGCATAGGGACCGGCGGGATCGAACGGGCGAGCTCTTCAAGCTTTCTGATGCTCTGAGAGGCTCCTTTCCTTGTGCTGAAGGAGAGCATCGGACGTTCATTCAGCACAAAGCCCTCTCCGTGCCACGGAAGCTGATTCATCGTCTGCCACTTGTAGCGTCTGACATTATTTTGTTCAAATACGCTCGGTTCCTTCATATCGCGCCCGATCCAGAAGAGCTCCATTCCGCCGGGCAGTTCAACGCTTACATTCTGCTCCCATATCGGAAGACTGCCGGCCATGTTTATCGTTTCATCCACACCGTAGCTGTTCGGACGTTTTTCATGCGTGGCTATTACTACCGCGCGACCGACAGTATCCTCCGGCACTTCTATCGTCAGTACAGGCGCGCCGCCCGGCAGCGCAATAATTTTAACGGGAAGGCGGCCTTCCGACGCCCCGGTCATCGTGTTGTACCATGCCGCCTCGTCGACCGATACCTCGCCTCCGGTCGGTATCGGGAAGTATTGGATCTTCCAGTCGGCGGGAACATGTTCCCCCATCATTATTATCGTGCGGCGGTATATATCCATGGATCCGTCCGCAAGGATACTGGTCTCATAATCGCGCAGCCAGATCACCGCGCTGTTGACGCCGAAAGTTTCGAACGAGGGAACTTCTTTTTTAAGGCGGGCTATCTCAGCGCCGCTGTCCCACGCCAGGGCCGCAGATACGGGGCATAGCGCCGCGATCGCTGCAGCCAACAGAACTGCAAAATATTTTTTAAGCATAGTTTTTTTCATGGACGGCCCTCCGCGTTTAATTATTCTTTCCACAGCACTGCTTGTATTTTTTGCCGCTGCCGCAGGGACAGGGGTCGTTTCTCCCCACCTTCCGGTCGTTTACGACAGGCCTCGTCTTCTGCGCCGTGGCGGTGACCCCTGGATTTTCCATATCGTCGTTGTACATAGCGCCGGAAGACGCCGGTATGTCGAGAGCATCCCGGCTCTCCCTCCATTTTTTGCTGCGCTCTTCCTGTTCCTGTTCTTTTGTCACGACCGATACTCTCAGCGCGAACTCGGTGATTCCTTCGCGCACACGCTCAAGCATTTCCTGGAAAAGGCTGAACGATTCGAACTGATACTCTACAAGCGGATCCTTCT
>JAEEYY010000265.1 GCA_016288355.1 Synergistes sp. | reverse complement strand
GAAAAACCCGCGGAGGAGCCTGCGGCCGAGCCCGTACCGGAGCCTGCTGCAGACCTTCCGGTAGTGAAAGTACTTGAAAGATCCTCTGTGGCCGACGTTGCCGCGCTTATCGGAGAAAAACCCGGAAGCGCCGTGAAGGCTCTGATGGCTGAAGGACTCATGATGCCTGCTTCCGTTGCCGCCGATGAAAAAGCTCTTAAGATTCTCGGCAGAGCTTTCGGGAAAAATTTCGTATTCTGCACACCGGAAGAAAAGAAGGCGGAAGCCGCAGCGGAACCGGCGGCAGCCGAAACGAAGCCCGTGAAGGAGCAGCCCGTGCAGCGTCCGCACGAAGGCAAGAAAAATAAAGACAAAGACAAAAACAAAAATAAGAAACAGAAATCCCAGGGTGAGACGCTGCGTCCTCCTATCGTTACCGTGATGGGACATGTCGACCACGGTAAGACGACGCTGCTTGACAACATCCGCAAGACGCATGTGACCGAAAGAGAGGCCGGCGGCATCACCCAGCATATAGGAGCCTCCCGCGTGGACTACAACGGGAATACGATAGTATTCCTCGACACGCCGGGACATGAGGCGTTTACCGCGATGCGCGCGCGCGGCGCAAGCGTGACCGACATCGCTATCCTCGTGGTGGCGGCGGACGATGGCATAAAGCCGCAGACTATAGAGGCGCTCAACCACGCAAAGGCCGCGGGCGTTCCGATAGTCGTCGCGGTCAACAAGATAGACAAGCCGGAGGCAAAGCCTGAGCGCGTACGCCAGCAGCTCTCGGACTACGGACTCGTGCCGGAGGAATGGGGAGGAGATACGATAATGGTCGACGTTGCGGCCAAGAAAGGCACAAACGTCGATGAACTTCTGGAGATGCTCCTTCTTGTCGCCGAAATGCAGGAACTGAAGGCAGATCCGTCCGCGTCTCCGTCAGGGACCGTCATCGAAGCAAACCTCGATAAAGGCAAAGGCCCGGTCGCTACGGTAATAGTGCAGCAGGGTACCCTGCGCCGCGGCGATATCGTCCATACAGGATCTGCCTGGGGCAAGATCCGCGCGATGATAGACGACAAAGGGAAGACGGTAAATGAAGCCGGCCCGTCGATGCCGGTCGAGATACTGGGCCTTGAAAGCGTGCCGCAGCCCGGGGAGAAATTCACGACGCTCTCGTCGGAGCGCGAAGCGCGCGACCTGATATCCCAGAGCGAATTCGAGCGCAGGGAGACGGATCTGAGCAAGGCAAAGCGCCTGACCCTCGAGGAACTCTACGAAAAGATGCAGACAGAGGAGATCCCGCAGCTCCGCATAGTTCTTAAGACAGACGTGCAGGGATCGCTTGAGGCTTTCCATTCGTCGCTTATGAAAATGAGCACCAATTCCGTATCGGTCAATATCGTTCACGAAGGCGTCGGGCGCATATCGGAATCCGACGTTATGCTTGCTTCCGCGTCAAACGCGGTCATAATCGGATTTAACGTCCGCCCGGACGGAAACGCAAGGAAGATAGCCGAGACCGAAGGCGTACAGATAAGACTTTACCAGGTCATATACGATATGCTCGACGACGTGAAGGCCGCAATGGAAGGCATGCTTGCGCCGGAACTCCGCGAGCACACACTGGGACTCGCCGAGATCCGTGAGATATTCCGTGTGCCGAAGGTCGGAAATATAGCAGGCTGCCGCGTTACCGAGGGGCTTATCCGCAGGAGCGCGAAGGTACGCCTGATACGCGACGGAGTGGTGTTCTGGAACGGCGAGCTGTCGAGCCTCAAACACTTCAAGGACGACGCGAGGGAGATAAAGGCCGGCAACGAATGCGGTCTCAGCTTTGAGAAATTCCAGGACTTCAAAGTCGGCGATATCATAGAAGCCTTTGAGATACTGAAAGAGAAGAAAACGCTGGAGTAAGCCTTGAAGTTCGCGGATACAGGAGAGGACAGCCGCCTGTGGCTTGCGGCGGCACGCCTGTTCATAGAGATTCCGTATGCTGAGAGTCTCAAGGACAGGCGCCATATCGTGCGTTCGGTAACGGACGGTGCGCGCAGCAGATTTGCGCTCTCCGCCGCCGACCTGGGCCCTGACGGGGAACATAAAAAGGCCGTGCTCGGCTTTGCTTTCTGCGGCTCGTCGCAGTCTGAGCTGCGTGAGAGGATGGCCAACCTTGAGAAATATCTCTTTTTCAGGGAGGAAGAGGGGGAATTCGAGATAGTGAGATTCTCCCCGGAGGTGTTCAACTATGACGACATACCGGATAGACAGGATAAATAAGGAACTGCTGCGTCTGATCTCTGAGATGCTGATGACGAGGATAAAAAACGATGACGCGGCAAAAGCGGTCCTGACGAAGGCGTCCGTATCGCGTGATCTGAGCTTTGCGCGTGTCTATTACACCGTGATAAAGGCAGACGAACGCGACGCGGTGCAGACGGCGCTTGACGCCGCGGCCGTGCCGCTTCGCGCGATGCTCGGCAAAGAGCTCAAGCTGCGCACGATACCCGAGCTGCATTTTATTTATGATGATTCGGAAGACAAAGCGCGAGAGATGGACGATCTCCTGGACAGAGTGGCGGCTCTTGAGATGCAGAAGGCTGCCGAAAAGGAGGCAGAGAGTTGAGACCGGGCGGGGCTGTTTTCGAAGAAGTCCTTGGAAAAATGAAAAAATATGCTTCATGGTCGATACTCTGTCATGAAAACCCCGACGGAGATACGCTCGGTTCATCTTTTGCGCTGTACTCTCTCGGACTTCGTGAGGGCAAGAAGGTAAGCATTTTTTCCAAAAACGCTCTCCCCGATGTATTTTCGTTTTTCCCTCACTACGGCGAGGCTGTCGTCGGAGAATGCGCCGACCCGCAAAAGGTAAAGGGATCCCTGCTCATAGCAGTGGATACAAGCACCGAAGGACGGACGCTCTCCAATCTGAAAGAACTGCTCTCAGTGTGTGCGGACAGCGTCAACATAGACCATCACATGGATAATACCATGTATGCGGCGTCGAATCTTGTGGCGCCCGACGCCTCGGCCGCGGCCGAGGTCGTGACGCGGCTCATGGAGGCCTACGGCTCAGGCATCACAAAAGAAGAGGCTTCGGCTCTTTATACTGCGCTTACCACCGACAACGGCAGCTTCCGTTTCAACTCAACGTCGGTCGAAAGCCACAGCTGCGCAAAGATACTGCTTGCAGCCGGAGCCGAACCCGCTTATATAAACGACCGCATAAACGAGAACATGAGCTGCGATATACTTCGCCTCTGGGGAAAGGCGCTTATGCGCGCCGAAGTCTTTGCAGGCGGCAAATGCGCGTTCTTCCGTCTGAGCGGAAAAGAGATCTCGGAAGCAGGCGCGGTGCCGAATTCGCTTGACGGTCTTGTCAATATGCTGCTTCGCATAAGGGGCGTTAAAATGGCGCTTTTCCTTGCGGAGATAGACGGACGCAACAAGCTCAGCATCAGAAGCCGGGGCCCGTACAGCGCGAGGGAGCTCGCGGCCCTTTTCGGCGGCGGAGGTCATGACGGCGCGGCCGGCGCCAAAATAGAAGGAGATTTTGACAGCGCCGCGGCAAAGGCCGTGGAAGAGGCGGAAAGATATGTCCGTTCCAGGGATTCTGCCGATAAATAAGCCTGAAGGGGCAAGAAGCACAGATTGTGTCAGCAGTATCCGCAGGATACTTGGCCGAAAGGTCAAGACGGGGCACGGAGGGACCCTCGATTCGACAGCCTCGGGTGTTCTTGTGATACTTGCCGGCCAGGCTACGAGGCTTTCGAATTTTATTATGGAGCTTCCGAAGGTCTATGAGACCGAAGTAACTTTCGGGTCCGCTACGTCGACGGATGATGCAAGCGGAGAGATCATCGAATGCCTGCCGTGGGAGCATGTTACAGATGAGGCGATAGATTCGGCGCTCTGCGCTTTCTTCGGTTGGCGCATGCAGTCCCCACCTGCGGTCTCCGCGGTGCATATAGACGGACAGCGCGCGCACGTGCTGGCGAGAAGCGGTCAGGCGGCGCTTCCGGAAGCAAGGCCGGTCTGTTTTCTTGATATATCGCGCCTTTCCGGGATAGATGAAAAGGGAAAAGTCCTTTTACGTGTAGCCTGCCGCAAAGGCACATATATAAGAAGCTTTGCAAGAGATCTCGGCAGATATCTGGGCACAGCGGCCCATGTAAGCAGGCTGACCCGCGTATCGAGCGGCCCTTTCCGCATAGAGCGCGCGATGTGCGCGGAGCGGGCGTTCTCGATGAGTAAAGAGGCACTCTCTGACGCTGTGATCCCTGCTTCATCTCTGTGTGATATTTTCCCGTGCTATGAAGCTGACGGCAATTCGTTCGAAAGGCTCTCGCACGGGCAGAGGATAAGCCTTGCGGGGCTGAGACGGAGGCTTCCGCTTCTGCCGCACCCGCTGCGCGGAAGGGTAATAGTTGCCTCGGAGAAAATATTTTCAATTTGCTCCGCGCACCGAAAGGGCGGGAGCTGGGAGCTTGCTCCCGAAGTAAACATAATGGCGGAAGGGGAAGGAGAGCAATGATCTACGCTCTCGGAGCTTTTGACGGCTTTCATATCGGGCACAGGCGTCTTCTTGCAAGAGCCGCAGAGCGATCCGCGGGAAACGGCGGCTGGGGAGTTATAACATTTGACGGGCATCCCAGGGCGTTTTTGAACGGCGGAAGATTCAGGATGCTTTTTACGCGTGCCGAACGGGATATCACCGCGCGCCACGCAGGGGTCCGCGATATGAAAAAAATACTCTTCACACGTGAATTCGCAGACCTGTCGCCCGAAGGCTTCGCGGATTTTATCGCAGAACGTTATGACGTAAGCGGTCTTGTTATCGGCGAAAATTTCCGCTTTGCAAAAGACAGGGCCGGCACGCCGCAGCTGCTCGAAAAGATATGCGCGATCCGCGGCTGGTCACTGGACGTGATACCGTCATACAGGCTGAACGGCTGCGTCGTAAGCAGCACCGAGGTCCGTAAGGCCGTTTCGGAAGGTAAGATGCGCTGTGCCGCGGAGCTTCTGGGGCATCCCTTTATGATAAGCGGCGAGGTCTCCCACGGGGACGAAAGAGGCAGAGGGATTGGCTTTCGCACAGCAAATATCCGGATGCTCGAAGACAAAGTGTACCCCCCCTACGGGGTCTACGCGGCTCTTGTCTTTCTTGACGGCGTCTGGCGGAAAGCCGCGGTCAATATCGGGGACAACCCGACGTTCGGCTGTGCCGAAGCGCGCTGCGAGGCCCATATCCTTGAATATGAAGGAGATCTTTACGGGAAAAGACTGTTATTCTTTATAACGGGCGAGGTACGCGGCGAGATAAAGTTCGGCAGCGCGCAGGAACTCTCGTCTCAGATATCGCGCGATACGGAGCAGTGCATCAAGCTCTGCTCGGAGTATATGTCGCGCAGTAAGAACACGATGGACGGTTTTGCCGTTCTTCTTTGACAGCGCAGGCCTGCTGTCGTATTATTACAAACTGTTTATATGTTTTATTTTTGAGGAGGAAGATTCCCTTTGCTCAACTTCATGCGTAAGCACACCAACATAATAATGGTAATAGTGATACTTTTCTTCGTGCTCTCCTGCTTTGCCGGTTACGGTCTTTATACCCGCGGCGGCCGCGGAGACGGCGGAATGCGTGATTATGCGGTCGCAGAGGTCGAAGGTAAGCAGATAATGCGCTCCGAGCTCGAAAGAGCCGCCCAGCAGATGGCCGCGCAGTACGGCAGAGATATTACTTCAGCCGACGCTGCCATAATAAGGCGCGCGGCGCTGAACGACATAGTCGTGGGGGCAGAGGTCGATAAAGAGATCGCAAACAGAAAGATAGATGTATCAAAGGATGAGATAGACGCCGAATATAAAAGAGTCATGGACAGCTATCCGACCCGCGAGGAATTTGCCGAGTATCTGAAGCGCACCGGTCTCACAGAAGCCCAGGTAAAGGAGAGCATCAAAAAACAGCTGCAGATGCGCAAGTTCTTTAAATCGATCGAAGACGGCATAAAGCTCGACGATAAAGAGGTGCAGTCTTTCTATGACGCGACAAAGGCGTTCCTGTTTACGCGCCCGGCGGGCTTTACCGTGAACATGGCGGCGTTTATCAACAAGTCAGACGCTGAGGCTGCGCATAAGGAGCTTTCCGAGGGAGCCTCGTGGGACAGCGTGATCGAAAAGTACAGGGCATCTCTTGAGATGGCGACCTCCTACGACAATCCGGTGTTCATACCTGAGCAGGCGGCTGAAAAAGAGCTCAAGATCCTCAAGGATTACCCGCTTGACAAGCTTACGCCGGTGGAGTCGGGCGATCCCACCCATCCTTATATAGCTATAAAGCGCAGCGTTGAGAAAGAGCGGACGGTCCCGTTCAGCGAAGCAAGCGGCGATGCGGCAGCAGCGCTGCGCACGCAGAAGCTGCGCCAGGAACAGCAGGTTCTTTTTGATAATCTGCTGAAGAGCGCAGACCTTAAGATACTTGATGAATCGATATTCCCAAAAATTGATGCTCCTGCCGCCGATGCGGCCTCCGGCGACGCAAAAGCCGAATAGAAGCTGATCAGGGAAGGAGTCGCAGGGCTCCTTCCTTTGTTTATGGAAATGACGTCTGAAAGAAAGGCCGGTGACTGAGAATGACGACGGAAGAGATATTAAAAGAGTATGAAGGGCTGCTCTCCGGCGGCAGCGTGAAGGAAGCGGGTATCTTCCTTGAAGGGCGCGCGCGGGAGGCTGAAAAGGACGAGCCCCTTACGGCGGCCTCCTGCTGGAATGAGCTCACGGGCTACTGGCGTGTCTGCGGCGATAAGCAGAAGAGCTATTCCGCGGCAGAAAGAGCCCTTGCGATACTGGGGACCAAACGTCTGGCGGATACGCAGCATTACGCTGTAGCGCTGCTGAATTACGCCACGGCAAAGACCGCATTCGGCGATACGGAAGGGGTGCTCGATCTCTACGAAAAGATCGAAAAGATTTTTCAAAAGGTCAAAGATGTTCCCGATTACTCGCGCGCCACGCTCTATAACAGCAAGGCCCAGCTTCTCATGAAACGCGGTCTTACGGCCGAGGCTGAAGAGTGCTACGGAAGGTCCCTTGAGCTGCTTGAAGGGATGGAAGACGCAGAGACAGAGACGGCGACCTGCCGCGCAAATATGGCTTACTGCGCTATGGCGCGCAGGGATCTTGCAGCGGCTGAAGCGCTGCTTTCAGAATCTGAAAAGTATTTTAAGACCGCTTCAGACGACCCGCACGCCAACGTCGCGCTCTCCTGCCGCGGACAGCTCGAATACCTTAAGGGGAACAACGCGTCTGCTGCCGGCGCGTTCGAAAAACTTGCCGCAAATATCGAGAAACGTTACGGACGCAACAGAAATTACGCAATGGCGATGCGAAGCGCAGCCCGTGCTTTTGAAGCTGCTGGGTGCGGTGAAGAAGCGGCCCGCTGCCGTGGACTTGCTGAAGGCGCAGGCAGATAGGGTCAGAAAAAATGCAGGGTCTTGAGCTCTGCCGCAGATATTACGAAGAGGTCGCAGCGCCGCTTATAGAAGAAAAATTCGGCGGCTGCGCATACCGCTTTGCAGCGGGACTTGCCGGAGAGGGCTCGGAATGTCTGGGTTTTGACGACGAGATCTCGCGCGACCATGACTTCGGCCCGGGTTTCTGCCTCTGGCTCACAGACGAAGATTTTGAAAAGTACGGAGCCGAACTGAAAAAGCTCTACAACGAGCTGCCTAAGGAGTTCCTGGGCATATCGAGGAACGTGCAGCCTCAGGCTGTTCACAGAGTCGGCGTTATGAGAACGGGTGATTTCTACGGGCGCTTTACCGGCTGCCGTTCGGTGCCTCCGGACGAAGCCGCATGGTTCCGCATCCCTTCGCATCTTCTTGCCGCGGCTACGTCAGGCGCGGTGTTCAGAGACGACTTGGGCGGGTTCTCAGAGATACGCAGGGCGCTGCTGCCATGCTACCCGCGTGACGTAAGGCTGAAAAAGCTTGCCGCGCGCGTGTTCGTTATGGCGCAGGCCGGGCAGTACAATTACCCGAGGTGCGTCAGGCGCGGTGATATGCCTGCCGCGGCTTTTGCATTGAGCAGGTTTGCCGAGGCCGCGCTTGAAGCGATCCATCTGATAAATGAAAGGTATGCCCCGTACTACAAGTGGCTTTACAGGAGCGCGGAAAAGCTGCCGCTGCTTCACGACGCCGCTGTTTCAGCAGGGGGCTTATTTGCCTGCGGCGGCGGCGAAACAGAAAAAATAGAATATATATGTGATCTGACCGCCGCGGAACTGCGGAAAAGCGGCCTGTCCGGTTCAAATGAATCGTTTCTGACATATCACGCGGAGGAGATAATGCTGCGCATAGACAGCGCTTACCTGAAAAGATTCGGAGTGATGATCGGATGACGGAAGAAGAAAAAAAAGAACTTATCGGGCAGATAACCGAGCTCGAGTGGAAATTTTTCGACAAGGTCCCGAATGAGGGAGGACGCGCGCCCTGCCAGGACGACCGGCGCACGTTCGGCATAATGAGGAGCAGCCAGTTTCTCGTCTGGAACGACGAAATGCTCGAAAGCTACATGGAGGATCTGCTGCAGGCGCTTGCCGCGGGAAGGAATCCTCTTACTGAAAAATACGGATATATGATGTGCATAGCGTCTCCCGAAGAAAACAGAAAACTTGCCGGAGTTCTGCCGCAGGTGAGCGACGAGAAAAAAGCGGCAGCTTGGCGCATAGTTTCTCTTCTTTCAGAGCAGAATGCCGCTTTTGCGCAAAAATATCCGCTGACGGCAATGCGGGCGCGCCCGCTCCGCACGGCAGACGAAAGAGAGGGCGGTATGACGTCGGTCGAGAGATATCAGCTGGGCGAGCTGTGGACATATTCTCTTAAGACCCTGTCGCTGATGGAGCGGCATCTGAAGCTGCTTGCCGAAAGCGGCAGGAGCTACCCCGAAGAGGTCATCGAAAACAGCCTGAAGCAGAGAGGCTTTAATAGCCTGGCTGACGCGGAGGCATATCTTGCCGCCCGTCAGGCCTGACGTCAAAAAACGACTGAAAAAGGGCTCCGGCGCGGAGTCCTTTTTGATTCGATTCGCCGTGACTGGTTGAACGACCCTCCAAAAATGGTGCATCGTTCAACCATCAAAGGTAAATTTATCAGGCAGCGTTTCCGG
>JAEEYY010000264.1 GCA_016288355.1 Synergistes sp. | reverse complement strand
GTCCGTATGGAGTTTGATATTCCTACGCGCGGTCTGCTCGGCTACCGCAACACGTTCCTTACCGATACACGCGGTCTTGGCATCATGTCCTCACGCTTCCGCGGCTACGATCTGTGGCGCGGTGAGGTCGTCAGCCGCAACCGCGGTTCGATGATCAGCATGGACACAGGCGCGGCAACCAGTTATCAGCTGGAAAACCTTCAGGAACGCGGCGTTCTCTTCATCAGCCCGGGGACAGAAGTCTACGCCGGACAGGTCGTCGGCGAACACTCGCGCCCGAATGACATCCCGTGCAACCCGACAAAGCGCAAGGCCATGACAAATTACCGTTCCTCGACAAAGGAACTGGCAACGCATCTTGACGTACCGCGCACTGTCATTCTCGACAGAGCCCTGGAATGGATCGCCGACGATGAACTTGTCGAAGCAACACCTAAAGAGGTGCGCATCCGTAAGACAATTCTTGACATGACCGAGCGTAAAAAAGCAGAAAAGCTGCTCAAGACAGAGGGATAACTTTTTTAGGAGGGAGTTTTGATGAGCAAGATTGCAGTTTTTGGAGCGGGGACGTGGGGTACCGCGCTTTCACAAAGCCTTGCCAGAAGCGGACATGAAGTCTGTATCTGGTGTTTTGAGCACGAACTGGCTCCGGCCATAAACACGAAACACTACAATCCGGTCTATCTTCCGGAATTTGAACTTTCGCCGCTTATTTCCGCAACAGAATCTATCGAAGAAGCTGCTCATTTTTCCGACTTTTGGCTGTTTGTCACGCCAACGCAGTTTCTGCGCGGCACATTGCAGCAACTCAAGTCTTACTATAAACCTGAAATTGAGATCGCAAACGCAGCTAAAGGCGTCGAGATCAGCTCGCTGAAACTGATCAGCCAGATTGTTGAGGAAGTGCTGCCCGGCGCTTCATTCACCGTTCTTTCCGGTCCCAGCCACGCCGAAGAAGTCATTCGCAATCTGCCGCTGGCTGTCGTCAGTGCGTCGATTGATCCACAAGCAGCCGAGCTTTGGCAAAAGCTTTTCAACCGTGACGCCTTCCGTGTATACACCAGTTCCGATGTAATCGGCGTTGAAACAGGCGCGGCAGTTAAAAATGTCGTGGCCGTCGCTTCCGGAATGCTGCACAGCATGGAAATGGGCGATAATGCCACGGCTGCGATGGTTACGCGTGGTCTCTCGGAGATAGTTCGTCTGGGAGTTGCTCTTGGCGGCAAACCTGCGACGTTCTCCGGCCTCGCCGGCGTCGGTGACCTGATGGTCACCGCCTACAGCCGTCATTCCCGCAATTTCCGACTCGGTGAAATGCTCGGCCAAGGGAAAACGCTTGATGAAGCGACAAAAGCGCTTGGTCAGGTGGCCGAAGGGATCTACACCGTCAAAGCGGTTAAAAAGCTCTCAGAAAAACTCAACGTCGAGATGCCGATTTCTAACGCCGTTTATGAGATCCTCTACGGAGGCATGTCGTTAAATGAGGCCGTTAAATCACTTCTGTCCCGCTCTCCCAAGCCGGAATAGATACTTAGCGCTGTTTGTCCAGTCTAACATTAAAATATCACTTGCGTTCTTACGCGACTTATAGTAAACTTCATTCATGGTTTCATAAATTCCAAGGAGGTGTTTCTCTCATGGCAGCAAAGGTTAATAAGGACGTGTGCGTAGGCTGCGGCGCTTGCGAAGGCGCGTGCCCTGTTAGCGCGATCTCGATGGTTGACGGCAAATCCACCGTCAACGAAGGCACCTGCGTCGATTGCGGCACCTGCGTCAGCACCTGCCCCGTCGAGGCTATTTCCCTGTAAGCACCAAATCGGGCCGTTCTCACTTGTGAGGGCGGCTTCTTTTTCATCTTTCTTTTTAAGTGTTCATAAAAACAGACGGCAAACTGCGAATGACCGCAGTTTGCCGTCTGTTTTTAGTCTTTCGAGTTAGAGATATAAGATTCCAATCGCAGGACTCCAAGCGTCAGACCGGCACAGGATGCTGGATATTCGTTTAAAGCACCGCCAAAAGCGGAAATAAGATTTTCGGCACGTTTCTTCCAGACATTATCTCCTGTCAGCTTCAGCAAAGTGACGAGATTATTGAGCATGATTCCAGTCCCTGAAAACATGTAATCGTCCCCTGCATCCCAAGCAGGCATGAGTTCGTGGTCAGAAGAAGCGGCAAGGCTCAACGCGCCTTCAGCACCGAACAGTTCGCCGCATCTTTCTGTCCACCTCTGCGCCGTATCAAGCCATTTCGAATCATCAGTGGCACGGAAGAGTTCAAGATACGCCCAGATAAGCGAACTCATATCTTCAAGAGTCGCATCCCCTCCACGTGTATCGCCGTAAAGGGCATTGGCAAGCGTACCATCCAAGATAAAGCAGTTCTCGATCCGACCGATGGTCCTCAGGGCGGCTGCAAGCCGTTCAGGTTCACCCATTTTCCGCGCGGCCCGAGCGGAAAGAGCTGCGATCATAGCGTTATCCAGCAAGCGCACGCGTTCTTCCAGAGGCGGAAGAAGACGTTCTTCCCGGGCCTCTGCCAAAGAGGTTGCCAAAGAGACTATGTTCTTTGCTGCCCCCCCAAAGAACGGAAGATTTAAACCAGTCTGGCAGCCCGTCAATGGATCCAGATAATTTCCCTCTTTCGTCATGCCTAGGCATGAACTGTCCTGTTCTAGTGCCGCATCTGCTTCTGCTTTATCCCACAGATAATAACGATCCAGCAAACGCACGTCGCTCAGACTTTCCCCTGCACACAGCAATCCGTCGCCACGATCAAAACGCCCGAGGATAAAGTTCATACTCTCGGCAAAAACTGAGCCTGCCCCTGATTCTTCACCAAGAGTCTGTACGCACTCCATCAGCGCTAAACAAAGTGCGGCGTTCTGCCCGGCGTGTTTTCCAAGATAGGGCCAACTCCACTCACGATCACGGCAATAGTCGTGAAATCCCCCTTCCAAAGGATCGTGGAGACCTCCAAGACACAGGGCGCTAAGAGTGCGCCGCAAATGTCCCCGCATCTTTTCATCCTCTGGCATATGCCGGCAGAGCCACGCAGACAACGCCATTTTTGGTGCCTGTGGAAACTTTGGCAGTTCTCCCCAACCGCCATAATCCGCGTCTGCTTCGCTTTTCAACTGTGCAGCAGTACGATGTAACAGGTCTTTTTCCATAGGAGCCGAACATGGCGACAGTGCTTCCCTCATCTGCACCGCGTAACTTGCCGCCGCCTCATTGATCTGCGGACGCTTCATCAGCCACAGCCATTTGATTCTCCGCAACACTTCAAGAAGTCCCGGCGTTTTTGTACTGGCGCTTTGACGAGGCATATAAGCAGAAGCAAAAATAGGCTCGCGCAAAGGC
>JAEEYY010000263.1 GCA_016288355.1 Synergistes sp. | reverse complement strand
GCGGCGCTTCGTCTTCGCGATCTTATCAGCTTTTGTAAAAACGCATAAGATCGGCACGCCGAGCGCCGAAAGCCATTCCTGGAGCTCCCTGTCCTTTGCCAGAAGACCGTGCCGGATATCGATCAGATGCACGACCAGCGCCAATTCCTCGCGGTGTTCAATATAGCTCTCAATCAGCTGTGCCCAGCCGCCGCGCTCATTTTTGCTCCGTGCAGCGTATCCAAATCCGGGAAGATCGACCAGCACAAACGGCTCGGGCGCCGTCACCGAAAAGAAATTGACGCTGCGGGTCATGCCCGGCGAAGAACTGACGTGAGCTATCTTTTTACCCACCAGCTTGTTCAGCAGTGAAGATTTGCCCACGTTCGACCTTCCGGCCAAGGCTATCTCAGGCAGCGTTCCGGTCGGAAACTGTTTTGCCGTATATGCCGTGGCGACGAGTTCAGCTTTCCAGACGCTCATTTCCTGGCCTGTTTTTCTAAAACGACGTCAAAAACTTCTTCAGCATGACGAACGAAGGTAAATTCAACGCCTTCCCGCACCCAGGGCTCCATATCGTCCACATCCGGACGGTTGGCCTCGGGTACGAACAGTTTAAAAATGCCAAGCCTCTTGGCCGCCAGCGTTTTTTCGCGCAGACCGCCTATGGGCAGAACGTCGCCGCGAAGCGAGATCTCCCCGGTCATAGCGAAGCCGGGCAGATAGCGGCGGCCGCTGATGGCAGAGAACAGGGCTACGGCCATAGTCACACCGGCCGACGGACCGTCTTTGGGGATGGCGCCTTCGGGTACATGCAGATGGAAACTGATCGTGTGCCATTTTGGTTCGGCAGTGCCGCTCAGAATCTTCCAGTGCGATTTGACAAAACCGAGAGCCGTCATCGCCGACTCCTTCATGACCTTGCCAAGATTGCCCGTCAGCTGGAGCTCACCTTTTCCCTGAGTGACGACAGCTTCCACCGGCAGCACATCGCCCCCCACAGAAGTCCATGCCAGACCGATAGAGAGTCCCTTTTCCGGTTCGGAGGGAACACGCACGTCTGGGCGATGGGGAGCGCCGAGGAACTCTGCCAGATTCTTTACGCCGACAGTGATCTTTTTAGGGGTCTTGCCGGCTTCCCGTTCTTCGAGGATCGTCCGCGCCGCTTTCCGGCACAAGGTAGAAAGCTTGCGATCAAGGCTGCGGACGCCCGCCTCACGCGTATAGTCGGAGATGATCTCGCGGAGAGCGGCATCGGTAACGGCCACATCTTTTTTGGTGAGCCCGCTCTCTTTATAGACTCGCGGCATCAGATGCCGGCGGGCAATGTGGAACTTCTCCTCAGGCATGTAACTCGACAGTTCGAGAATGTCCATACGGTCACGCAAGGGCGGCGGGATCGTGTGCAGCACGTTTGCCGTGGTGATAAAAAACACGTCGCTCAGGTCGAGCGGCACTTCCAGAAAGTGATCGGTAAAGTGGTTATTCTGCTCCGGATCGAGAACTTCCAGCAGCGCGCTGGCAGGATCGCCGCGGAAATCTGTGCCGATCTTGTCGACTTCGTCAAGAAGCATGACGGGATTGCTGCATTTTGCCTCTTTCAGCTTCTGCGCGATCCGCCCGGGCAAAGCGCCGATATAGGTGCGGCGGTGGCCGCGGATCTCCGCCTCGTCGCGCATTCCTCCCAGAGAGAACGAAACAAAACGCCGTCCCAGAGCTTCAGCGATCGACTTCCCAAGCGACGTTTTTCCCACGCCGGGAGGTCCGACAAGGCACAGGATCTGAGCGCGTGAAGACGCCCCCGCCAGCTTGCGTACGGCAAGATACTCAAGCAGGTGATCTTTGACACGCTCGAGGCCGTAATGGTTCGCATCGAGCGTCTTTTTGACAACGGCCAGGTTCATCTGCTCGGCTTCTTTGACGTTCCAAGGGAGGCAGAGCAGCCACTCGATGTAATCGCGCGTAACGGAATGTTCGGGAGACATGGAAGGGATCTTGACGAGCCGTTTGTACTCCTCTTCCACTTTTGCCTTCACGTTGTCCGGCAAGGCGGCTTTGTCGATGCGCGCACGAAGCTCAAGCGTTTCGGGGGAATCGTCGACTTTCAGCTCTTCCTGGATGGCTTTCATCTGCTCGCGCAGATAGTATTCTTTCTGGTTCTGATCCAGTTCCTTCTGCACGCGGGTGTGGATCTCTCTGCCCAATTTGAGCAGTTCTGTCTCGGAAATAAGATATTTAAGCAAAAGCTCCAGACGGCTGTCGGTACGGAAGCATTCCAGCAACGACTGTTTTTTCTGCACGTCGAGCGTCATATGCGCTGCGATCATATCTGCCGCCAGCGACGGGTCTTCCGTCGCCGCGATCGGCTGTATCATCTCGGCGGGCAGCCGGGGATGGTTGTTGACGTAATTCTCAAACTCTCGCAGAACTTCCTGATGCAGCGCTTTCAACTGCTCGTTTTCAACATAACGCGTCTGCACGGAAACGAGATCAGCAGTGATCATCGAATCTTTGACCGTATACTGACGCACTCGTTTGCGCTCCTTGCCTTCGAGGAGAAGCTTGACTGTACCTTCAGGCATCCGGATCATCTGCAGCATCTCGCACAGCGTGCCCACTTCATGAAGGCCGTCGACACCGGGATCCTCATCAAGCGGATCCTTTTGTGCCGCTACAAAGATCAGGCGTTTTTCCGCTGTGGCTGCAAGCTCTAAGGTTTTCAGCGTGGCCGGCCGGCCTACAAAGATAGGCGCCAGCACTCCAGGGAATATCACAGTATCACGGGCTGGCAGCACGTACATCTGCTATGAAACCTCCGCTTCAGTTTTATTGATATAGATCGGCTCCCCCGTTCCGGCTACGTACTCGGGGGTAATGATAAGACGGCTCAGAGGCTCAGGCCGTGAGGGGACCTGATACATCAGTTCGAGCATCAGTTTTTCCATGATCGCGCGCAGGCCGCGAGCCCCCGTTCCCTTTTCGGCCGCTTTTTCCGCGATAGCACGGACAGCCTCGGGAGCAAACTCAAGCTCCACCCCCTCAAGGGCAAAGTTAGCCTGATACTGACGGATCAGCGAGTTCTTCGGCTCAGTGAGGACACGTACCAGCGCGTCGACATCCAGACTCTGCAAGGGAACGAGCAACGGCAGCCTGCCGACGAGCTCGGGGATAAAACCGAACGCCACAAGATCTTCCGGCTCCGCCTGCTTGAGCAGCTCATAGCGGTCAGCCATGGTCGTGTCGCGTATGTCGCTGTCAAAACCGATGACCTTTTTGTTAACGCGGCGTCCGACGATCTCCTCAAGGCCGGCAAACGCGCCGCCGCAGATAAAAAGGATATTCTTGGTGTTGACCTGTACAAACTCCTGCTGGGGGTGCTTGCGACCGCCCTTAGGAGGAATGTTGGACACTGTGCCT
>JAEEYY010000262.1 GCA_016288355.1 Synergistes sp. | reverse complement strand
GCTCACCCGCATGATGAACCGGGCAAGGACATCATCCGCAGGATAAATCTGATATCAAAGGAGCTTGGCGAGGAGCTGCCGGTCGTATTCATAGAAAACTACAATATGGAGCCGGCTAAGTATTTGGTTTCCGGAGTGGATCTCTGGCTCAACACGCCGATACGTCCGCGCGAGGCGTCCGGCACAAGCGGCATGAAGTGCGTGCATAACGGCATTATGAACTTCTCGGTGCTGGACGGCTGGTGGATAGAGGGCTGCATAGAGGGCATAACCGGCTGGGGCATAGGAGCCGAGCCTGAAAGCAACGAGCTTGTCGATTACAAGGATTCCGACGATGCTGATGACCTCTACGATAAGCTTGAAAATAAGATAATACCGCTCTTCTACAATGACCGCTGGAGGTGGACAGGAATGATGAAAGCGGCGATCGCAGTAAACGCGAGCTACTTCAACCCGCACAGAGTCGTACGTGAATACTGCGAGAAAGCTTACGGAACGATGTTCCGCGGGCATTAGGATGGAACGGGGCATAATGAAGGTACTGCATATATCGCCGGAATGCGCTCCCCTCGCAAAAAAAGGAGGGCTGGGCGACGTTGCCTACGCGCTTCCGAAAGCGCTGCGCGCATCAGGCGCCGACGCGCGTGTCCTTATGCCGGCATGGCCGGGCGTGCTTGATGCGGCAAAAGATATGGGAGCTCTTTCCTCGCGGCATTTTGCCGTGATAAATGCCGCGATCGATTGGCGCGTGCTCTCCGCCAGGGTATGGCGGGCGACAGTTGACGGGCTGCCGGTCTATCTTCTTGAGAATGACAGGCTTTTCTCCGCTCCGAATATCTATCCTGATGAGATGACCGCGGAAAGCGCCGAGCCTATGATATTCCTGTCATATGCGGCGTTCGAACTGGCGGCAGCTGCGCACTGGAAGCCGATGATACTGCACGCCCACGACTGGCCGGCGGCGATGATTCCGAACGCGCTGCGTCACCATCGCTGCTATTCTTCGCTGGCGGCGGAGTACGACACCGTTTACACGATCCACAATATGGCGCATCAGGGTCTCTTTGAGCCTGACTGCCTGAACGGATGGGGCATGGACGCAGGATCGTTCGTGCCTATGGCTGAAGGTTCGCTTGAATTCTACGGAAAAGTGAACCTGATGAAAGGCGCTGTCGACAATGCAGAAGCTGTCACTACAGTAAGCCCGCGCTATACATGGGACATACAGACAAAAGAAGGGGGCTTCGGCCTTGACGGCGTGGTGTCGGCAAACAGGCATAAGCTGCGCGGCATATTGAACGGCATAGACTGCGACATATGGAATCCGCGCACCGACTCCCTGATTCCCGCAAATTTCAGCGCAGAGGAAATAAGCGGCAAGAAGGCATGCCGCGCCGCTTTGATGAAGGAATACGGCTGGCGCGACGACGGGCGCCCTCTGTTTATCTTCGTTGGGCGCCTTGCCGAACAGAAAGGCGTAGATATAATGCTGGAAGCCCTTTGCGGACTTCCGGACAGCAGCTATTATGCGCTGATAATCGGTTCGGGCAGCAGTTATTACAACGGCAGAGTAGCCGCATTTGCCGCGTCACACACTGAAAATGTCAGGACAGTGACAGGATTCAGCGAAAAGAAAGCCCATCAGGCATATGCGGCCGGTGATATTCTGCTGATGCCTTCGCTCTTCGAACCGTGCGGGCTCTCGCAGCTGATAGCCTTCGCGTACGGTACGGTACCCGTGGCGCGCGCGACAGGAGGGCTCTGCGATACCGTTATAGACGCTGACGGTACGGACGAGGGCAACGGTTTCCTCTTTGCCGACTACAGCGCGGGCGAACTGAAAGATGCGATCGGACGTGCCGTATCCGCAAGGAATGACCCCGAACGGTGGGAAAGGATAATAAAAAACGCGATGGCAAGAGACTCCTCATGGGATGTCCCTGCAAAAGAATACAGTGACCTCTACCGCGAGATAATAGAAGCGTAACGGCAGGGCTTTTCCCGCGGCAAAGCCGCGTGCCCGGATTCCGCACGCAAAAAAACAGATAAATAATTTTTTTGGATATTGACAAAATCAATACCTCTATATTATCATCGGCGAATGCAGCTGAGATTTATATATCTCTCCTGAAAAATGTTAATAAAGACAAACGCTATGACGGAGTTACGTTTATCGCGGATAGGTCTACAGAGAGCCGGCGCGCAGGTGAGAGCCGGAACCGAAGAGCGGTGATACGGTCTCGCTCCAGAGCGGAATCCCCTAAAGCATTGCTGTTAAGGGATTACGGAAAGCGCCGCGTAATAGGCGCCAATGAGCGGCCGCGCAAGCGGCAATCAGGGTGGTACCACGGGTTATTGTATATTCGTCCCTGAGGCATGTATGTGCCTCAGGGACTTTCTTTATTCTAAAAAGATGCATTAAGGAGTGCATGACTGATGAAGAGAATAAGACTGAACGACATCACGCTTCGTGAAGCCACGAACCGGAAGGAGGGAGGACTCTCCTTCAAAGAGATAATAGAAGTTGCAAAGATTCTTGACCGGCTTAATACAGACGTTATCAGCCTTGCACCTATCGTGAATGAAAAGATCGATTCCCTGCTTGTGAGGACTGTTTCATCCGCTGTAAAAAGGAGCGCTCTTTCGATACCGGTAGGTTTTAACGCAGCCGGGGTAAAAACGGCCTGGGAAGCTGTTTCTGAGGCAGCCGCACCGCGTCTTTGCGTTGAGGCGCCCCTTTCCGCGGTCCAGATGGAGTTCGTATGCGGCAAAAAACCGGATGCGGTGATGGAAATGATCAGCGAACTCGTAAGCGAGAGCCGGAAATACTGCGCTGACGTGGAGTTCGCGGCGGCCGACGCTACGCGCACGGATCCTGAATTTCTCTGGCAGGCGCTGCGCACCGCAGCCGCAGCAGGCGCCACGACAATAACGATATGCGACTCGGCCGGCACGATGATGCCTTTTGAATTCGGCTCCTTTATCCGCAGCGCTTATGATAATGTTCCGGAACTTCATGACCTGACGCTTTCCGTGAAGTGCTCAGACGCGCTTTCGATGGCTGCCGCAAACGCGGTATCCGCAGTGGCAGCCGGCGCCGCCGAAGCCGCGGTCTCGGTAGGGGGAGGCTCTGCGCCGTCGCTTGAAAGCGCCGCCGCGGTGATCAGAGCGCGCGGCGACGACCTTGACTACTTCTGCAATATAAAGTTTACAGAGCTGCACCGCTCGATAGCCCAGATGAACTGGATCACGCGTCCGGAACGCAGCGGCACCAGCGCTTTTGAGACCGGCATGTCGATCTACGGGCCTTCGGACGTGACGCTTGACGCAAACGATGATATCGCGGCGGTAAGCAAGGCCGCGCTGCAGCTCGGCTATGAGCTCTCCGAAGAAGACATGGTAAAGGTCTACGATACATTTAAGAATGTAGCGGCGAAAAAATCAGTCGGCACAAAAGAACTTGAGGCTATCATCGCAACGAGCGCGCTGCAGGTCCCGCCCTCCTATGAACTGGAAAGCTTCGTGATCAACAGCGGCAACGTGATAAACGCCACCGCCAACATTCGCTGCCGTCACAACGGCGAGGTCTGCACCGGGCTTGCAGCCGGAGACGGACCGATAGACGCTGCGTTCCTTGCGATAGAACAGATAACGGGCAGGCACTATGAACTGGATGACTTTCAGATACAGGCCGTCACTGAGGGGCGCGAGGCTATGGGCTCGACGCTCGTCAAGCTGCGCTCCAACGGCAAGCTCTATTCCGGCAACGGCATTTCCACGGACATAATAGGTTCGAGCATAAGAGCGTATCTGAACGCGCTCAACAAGATTTCCTATGAGGAGAACAACGTACAATGAAACTTTCATTCTCGACATTCGGCTGGCATGAACAGAGCTGGGAAGATTTCCGTACTGTAGCCAAAGACTGCGGCTTTGCGGGAATAGAAGTACACAATATACGCGCGCCTAAATTCCTTGAGAAAAACAGCGTCTTTGACGCGGCCCGTGCGAATGCGATACACCGTGAACTTGCAGAGGCCGGGCTTTCGATCCCCTGCATAGACGCCTGGCATAATATTGCCGATTCTTCCGCCTTTGACGAAAACTGCGCGGAGATATCGGATTACATCAAAACAGCAAAAAGCCTGCACATCCCCTATGTGCGCATCGCGGCAAAAGAGACCGGCCGCACCGGCGAAGAGGAGCGCGCCGCGGTATTTGCCGTGATAGAAAAAATGCTGCCCGAAGCGCTTGAAGCCGGAGTCACGCTGCTTATCGAGACCATCGGCATTTACTCCGACACGGATAAACTTTGCGAAGTGCTGAACTCGTTTGCCTGCGACAACCTTTCGGCGCTCTGGGACATACAGCATACGTTCCGCGACGCCGGCGAAGCTCCGGAAAAGACCGTCAAGAACCTTGGCGCGCATATCAAGCACGTACACCTCAAGGATTCAGTAGTCACAGAGGACGGGAAAACAGAGTACCGCCTTATATGCGAAGGCAGCCTTCCGATAGACGATATGATGCACGCTCTTTACTCGCTCAACTACGACGGCTTCATATCGATGGAATGGAATCCGGAATGGATGCCGGATATCGACAGCCTCGATCTGATATCGCTGCATTTCGTCAACACGATGAACCGCTTCGGCAACCCGGCAAGAATGGTAAAGAAGAAGAGGCTTTATGAGAACAAGCGCGGGACCGGGCTCTTCCCGTGGCAGAAAGACAGACTGATAGAAAAGACGTTCGGGCAGGTGCTCGACCGCATAGTCGAAGAATTCCCCGACCAGTACGCCTTTAAATACACGACGCTCAATTACACGCGCACCTACTCTGAATTCCGCGACGACGTGGATGAGTTTGCGCGTGTGCTGATATCGCTGGGAGTGAAGGCGGGCAGCCATGTGGCGATATGGGCTACGAACCTTCCTCAGTGGTATATAACCTTCTGGGCGACCACGAAGATAGGCGCCGTGCTGGTCACGGTAAACACAGCATACAAGATCCACGAGGCCGAATATCTGCTGCGCCAGTCCGACACTCATACTCTGGTCATGATAAAGGGCTACCGCGATTCGAAGTACGACGAGATAATAAGCGGGCTCTGCCCCGAACTGGAGCACACGACGCCCGGCAAGCCGCTTGCCTGCCGCCGCCTTCCCTTCCTGCGCAACGTGATAACGGTCGGCTTCAGGATGAAGGGCTGTCTCACGTGGGAAGAGTCGCTGCTGCGTGCGCATCTGACGCCGGCGGAGGAAGTTCACCGCATGGCTTCCGAGGTGAACATCCATGACGTCTGCAACATGCAGTACACGAGCGGCACGACCGGATTCCCCAAAGGCGTCATGCTGACGCACTACAATGTCGTAAACAACGG
>JAEEYY010000261.1 GCA_016288355.1 Synergistes sp. | reverse complement strand
TCCCTGCCTTACGCCGCCGATCTGCCGCAGGATATCCGCATACTTGACCTTTCATGCACGTCCGGCTTCGGCGAGTGCGTGCACCCGTGCGTAAGGTACATCCCGGGAGGTGCGGGGAAGAGCGAATGGCATTACATTATGGCGCTTACTCCGCTGCCGCGCGGTATAGAATATTTTGAAAATCCGGAATTTCTTGTGAGCAGCGACGGAGAGAACTGGCATATCCCTAAGGGCGGCAGTTCTCCGCTGATAGCCCCTCCATCCGCGTGGGTCGGTTATAATTCTGATCCTGTCCTGCATTGCGAGAGCGGAAAGGTCTTTATGATTTACCGCCGTACCGAGTATGTCGGAAAGGGCGCCGCGGTACAGCTGCTTCTCACGGAGACCGAAGACTGTGTCAATTGGAGCCGCCCCTCCGTTATAATGAAGGAGTTCCATGACCGCGGCGATCTTGCGGTCATAATGTCTCCGGCTGTGATAAAAAAAGAGGGAGAATACCTGCTTTGGTACGTTAACGGAAAAGACGGGGTATTTTCCCTTATGAGGGCCGCAGGCGGCAGTATTGACAGCTGGGGCGGCGCAGTGCCGGCAGAGATACGCGGCCTGCCTCCGGATACGGAGCCCTGGCATATAGATATAACAGAAAGAAACGCGGAAGAGCTTATAATGACGATCTGCTGGCAGCATGCGGGGAATTACAGATCCGGCAGAGGCATAGCTTTTGCATCGAGCACAGACGGAGGTGCTGTCTGGAACGTAACGAGCGGCATATTTGAGGCAGGAAAGTACTCCTTCTGCAAAAAGAGCCTTTACAAAGGTTCTCTGATAAGAGATGAAAAAGGGCTATATAAGCTCTACTTCTCCGGGCAGGGTGAGGACGACCGCTGGTTCACCGCTGTAAAGACAACAGATCTGCAGCTGCATCGCTCCTGACATTTTGCGGATCAGACAGCTTTAGCTTTCCGGCCGTTTGTCCTTTGGGTATCTCTGTTACGAACTGCCTTACAGATAAAAAACACTTTAAAATTAAGTTATTCTTGACGAAACAGACTGCTTTGCTATAATTTTAATTGAAATTAAAAGAATAAATCCCCGAGTCGAAACTCCTGCGGATATTTATATTACGGAGCGAGACCAATGGGTGCCTTTGGAAACGAAGGCGCCTCCCGTTTTTGGAAAGGGGAAGGATTGGCAGGACATTAGTTTTTATATCTACCGTGCTGTATTTTCGCCGATTCTTCCAGATCCGCGCAGACTGTCGGGTATAGAGAGGATGAGTGAAGATGCAGAGTCTTAAAGTCCTGATAGCTGAATCCGACCCGCTGCTGCAGAAGCTCTATTCAGACATAGTGATAAATGACAGCTCCTTTACCCTTTTGAAGTGCGTCTCAAACGGCGGAGATCTCTTCGCTGCGATGAATTGCGTCGACGTGGATCTTGTTTTGCTTGACCTTTTCATGAAAGACTTCGACGCTATGGCAGACCTTGACGAACTGCGCAAATCCTACTCACATACAGATTATATAGTGGTTTCGTCCGGAGAAAATCCGGCGCTCGTACGCAAAGCGATCTGCGCAGGCGTTTTTGAGTTTCTGGTCAAGCCGTTTTCTTTCGACCGTCTGCGCGCCGCGCTGAAGAATTATCAGATCTACCACCATTCGCTCACGGGACGGACGCGCCCATGGAGACAGGAAGATCTGGACACACTTCTTGCCATGAAGAGCAGGGAGCCTTTGTGGAACAACAATCGTTCGATACCAAAGGGACTGCAGCTGAAATGTCTTAATGACGTCGAAACTTTCCTTAAAGAACATGACGCTGCGTTTTCGGCTGAGGAAGTCGGAGAAAGCCTTGGTATCTCCCGTTCTACCGCGCGCCGCTATCTTGAATTTCTGACGATGAGCGAGCGCGTCGTTGTGGAATATGCGTACCGCCGTGTAGGACGGCCCGAAAAGCGCTACAGGATGGCGCTGTTATAGAAAAATATAATAAATCAGGCTGTGATCATCAAAAATAATACGCCGAAAAAGCAAACAGACAATAATCGCTTCCTTTTTATCTTTTATCGTTTTCAAGTGATTTACAGCACAGGCCTGAGCCCTTTGATTATCTGTGATTTTTATAGAACATAAATACGCATAAAAAGCGCATAACAGTTTTTTTTATAACTAAAAGTTGTCTGAGTGTTTGAACTTAAGTATTATTTAATTAGAGATTTTAGACTTATGTTGCAACAATGTTGCAGAAAAATGCTTTCCGAATCCAGTGCCAGACAAATAATTAAATGAGAGGAGTTTTCAAATGGCAAAAGAAATGACGGAAGCCCAGCTTACGGGAGCTTATGTTGTTAAAAAGCTCACCATCAACGGCGTTCCCCGCAGAGTTATAGGCAAGCCCGATGTGACGCTGCTGACCGTTCTGCGCGAACAGCTGAAGATGACAGGCACCAAACGCGGCTGCAACTGCGGCCAGTGCGGCGTGTGCAATGTCATCCTGAACGGAAAGGTAGTCCGTGCCTGCATCACGCGCTGGAAGAACGTTCCGGAGTTCTCCGAAATCACTACGATAGAAGGCGTAGGGACCCCTGAGAACCTGCACGCACTGCAGTGGGCTATGATAGTCTGCGGCGCTATCCAGTGCGGCTTCTGCACCCCCGGCTTCATCATGTGCGGCAAGGCGCTGCTTGACGAGAACAAAAACCCGACCCGTGAAGAAGTGCGCGAATTTTTTGCAAAGAACTGGATGGCCTGCCGCTGCACAGGCTACAAGCAGATAGTTGACGCTGTAATGAAGGCTGCGGCGATACTGCGCGGCGAAGAGAAGATAGAAGATCTCGCCAAAATGTACAAGCCCGGCGACAAGATCTGGAACTCCAGCTATCCGCGTCCGAGCGCGGTATTCAAGGCCACAGGACTTTGGGACTTCGGCGACGATGACCGCCTGAAGCTCCCGGAAGAGTTCCTGTTTGCATATCCGTATGCCCTTGAAGGCGTCCGCCATGCCAGGGTCAACAAAATAGACGTAAGCGAAGCCGAGAAGTGCGAAGGCGTCGTTAAGGTCTGCACATATAAAGACGTTAAGGGCACAAACCGCCTCCGCGGCCAGGTCGGCCTTGATTCCGCCGTTGTTGACGGCTGGGAGCGCCGCATAATGGTCGAAGAAGGCGACAAGATCCGTCAGTGGGGCGATATAGTAGCCGTCGTAGTGGCCGATAACGAAGAGCATGCGCGCGCCGCCGCACAGAAGGTCAAAGTCGACTACGAGCCGCTGCCTGAACTCGTAGATGTACGCGAGGCTAAGAAACCGGATGCGGTAAGCGTATTCGATGACTGCCCGGGTATCGACGGTATGCCGAACGCATGGAACAAGCGCTGCTTTGTGAAGGGCGAGGATCCGCACGATCTCATCACGAATGCCCCGCATAAGGTGGACGATGAGTTCTACAGCTCGCGCCAGCCGCATATGGTCCTTGAGGCCGACTGCGGATACGCGTACTACGACGATGAGGGACGCGTTACGATCCACTCCAAGTCCTGCGCTATCTACTTCGCGATAGTCAAGCTTGCACGCGGCCTCGGACTGCCGCCGTCGAAGCTTCGCATAATCGAAAACAACATGGGCGCCTCCTTCGGCTACAAGACGACTGTCACCAACGAACAGTACCTTGCGTTGGCGCTGATGGCCACCGGACGTCCGGTATACATGCGCGTCAACATGAAGGAGCACAACCAGCGCACCCCGAAGCGTTCGCCGTCATTTATGCATATCAGAGCGGCCGCCGACGAGAAGGGCAAGCTGATCGGCGTAGAGGGCAAATGCTGGATCGACCACGGTCCGTGCAGCGAATCCGCCAACGACCTCACGAACAAGAGCGGTCAGTTCTTCTTCTCGCCATATGCGTATGACAATATGCGTGTGACCGCGTACACTGTATGGACCAACCACCGCTGGAGCTCGGCATTCCGCGCTTACGGCTCGCCGCAGATATACTGGGGCGCAGAAACGGCCATGGATATGCTCGCGTACGAATGCGGCATGGATCCGTTCGATTTCCGTGAGCAGAACCTGCTCGAATGGGAGCCGTTCACGGAGAATCCGCGCGGACAGTTCCCGTCAGGATATGCGCCGGAAGTATTCCCGCTGCCCGATATGATGAAAAAGGCGCGTCCTGTATATGAGGAAATGAAAAAGAAGGCCAAAGAGCTTTCGACGCCGGAAAAGAAATACGGCGTAGGCGTTTCCGTCAGCATCTACAACGCCAACGATGACGGCGCTGACGAGTCAAACAGCAATATAGAACTGCTTGAGGACGGAAGCGTAATGATCTTCAACACATGGGAAGATCACGGACAGGGAGCCGACATGGGCACCCTCGGCACCGCGCATGAAGCACTTAAACCGCTGGGGCTTTCACCCGACCAGATCAAACTCTACATGAACGACACCGCACGCTGCCCGAACAGCGGAGCCGCCGCGGCAAGCCGCTCACAGACGATGACTGGAAACGCTATAGTCGACAGCTGCAAAAAGCTGCTTGATGCGATGCGCAAGCCTGACGGCACATACCGCACATACGCGGAAATGAAAGCTGAAGGCATACCGACATTCTATGAAGGCAACTTCAAAGCGCAGATACTGCATAGGGACGGCTCCGTAGAAAGCTGCTGCGGCAACGATAAAGACAGCGGAAAAGGTATCCCGTTCGGATTCCATATGTTTGCCGTCAACCTCGCGATGGTCTCAGTTGATATGAAGACCTTCAAGGCGCACTGCGAGAAGTTCGTGCTCGTAGGAGACGTAGGAGTCATCAACAACTACCTCGTCGTGGACGGCCAGCAGTACGGCGGAGTCGCTCAGGGCATAGGCCTTGCGCTTTCCGAGGACTTCCTTGACGAGTCGAAGTACAACAACTTCGTCACGATGGGCTTCCCGTACATCAAGGACATCACTGACGACCTCACGCTGATCCACTCCGAAGTGCCGCGTCCGCTCGGACCGTTCGGCGCGTCGGGAACAGGCGAGATGCCGCTTTCCGGCCCGCACGCCGCTGTAGGCAACGCGATATTCGCCGCCTGCGGAGCCCGCGTTAAGACCATCCCGGCGATTCCTGAAAGGATCAAAGCGGCTCTTGAGGAAAAGAAGTAATATCCTGGCGTAAAATCAAAGCAAACTGAAGAGGCCGGCATGATTTTTCATGCCGGCCCTGCCTTTTCGTGATAGACTTGTACTGTAACGCAAACAGACAAGGGAGGAACAATCCAATGAGCGAAGAGAAATTCTACGGTTCAATATATGATCTGCCGCTGCAGAACGCGTCGGCACTTGCCCCGGACATCCAGAAAAGGACACTTTTCGGCCCCGACCGCTTCTGGAAGGACTATGTGATGCGTCACTTCATTCTCCCGCCGCACAAATCGATCCCGGCGCACGTTCACGACTGGGATCATCTGATGTTCACTCTTTCCGGCGACGGGGTAGTGGAAGTTGAAGAAGAAGCCGGCAAAAGGGTCCCTTATCAGATGAAGACAGGCTACTGGACAAGAGTCCCCGGCGGCCTTGTACACGAATATAAAAACGACGCAGATATCCCGCTCGAATTCTTCTGCATAGTGCCTACCTGCGGCGATCCGCACGCAAAGAAATACGCGATGCGCGAAGAGCGTGCTAAGAAAAAAGAAGAAGCGCAAAACATTTAAAAAAGTTTACGGCTGCGTTTTATAAAGCATAAGAAAAATACAGCTGCCGATTCTGTGAAAGCCGTGTATGCCGTAAGAGCGGCATACACAGCTTTCATATGCTGTTTTATCGTAAAAACGCAAAAACCATCCGTTCCTGGCGGAAGCGAAAGCGCCGGAGCAGACAGGCAGCGGTCAGAATAGCCGGATAATCTTATTTAAAATATCTTATACTTCCGGTTTGTTTCCCAGGCTGAGAAGCAGGGATTCTGTTTTTCCGAGTCTTTCTTTATTGTCCTGAG
>JAEEYY010000260.1 GCA_016288355.1 Synergistes sp. | reverse complement strand
TGAACGGGCCTGCGTGCGAGACGACGAAACGGCACTCGTCATGGCGAAGCCTGCCTATCGGAGTTATCTTCAAAAATCAGCCGTGCTGGAGGTCAGACGATGAACGTTCAGAGCTTGGCAAAGCGTTTAGTGTTTGCGGTAATCCTGATGGCCGTGACTGCTGTGATCATCTATTACGGAGCCGTCTGGCTATTGATCCGGCGGGTGGCTGCGATGCCCGACAGTCCGCCTCCGGCGGTAAGACCTATCAGGTAAACACGGCGAAAAGAGTTTCGCCGTACAAAAAAGGGAGTGAACACTATGAAAAAGTTGGCATGTCAGTGTGCGCTGATGATGCTGTTCGGCGCATCGGTGGTCTGGGCCGCCGAAAGTGAGTATATCGTTAGGGGTGATAAGGTCTATCGTGTGCAGGACGGCAAAGAACGGCTACTTGAAGACGAAGTTGTCTTTCGGGCCGAGACCGACGCGGGGAAGTGGGCGTGGGTCCTTGTAGATCCCGAGCTGTCCGAGGGTGTGAAGGGCAGCGAAAGCGGCGTCTATTTCTTCCGTGGCGAGGAGGACGCGCCGGCAAGCTTTTTACCCATGAAAAACGCCGGTGAATGTATGATGGAATTCTCTCCCTCGGGCGAGAAGCTGTTGATCTGCTGCGGCGATGAGGCCAGACAGGACCTTGGTTATTACGTCCTTGACGATGCTGGCAAAGGTTGGGTCAGAAAAGCCTCGTTCGTTTCAGCGGGACATGCCTTTTGGGTTGATCAGCACCGTTTTGTTTTTACGGCGATCGACACGGAAAAAGGTCCGCGCACCAAAGCCGGGGACGATTGGTGGTGTTCTCCGTCCCTCTACGATACCCTGGAGAAAGAGTTGACCGTCATCATAAAAGCGACGTCGACGAAGAACTATTTCATCGGCGGCTGTGACGATGAGGGCGGCTCGCTCGACATTAATGAAAGTTCCGTGAAGAACCCCAAAGACTGGGGCAACGAAAACAAGATCAAATACAAGGAACTTACTGTCCCTATTCCGGCAGCGGGGTAGAGCTATGCCTACGGGCTGTATGACAGACGGCAACAAGTGTTTATAGTAGTATTAAAATAACGAAAGAAGGCGATATCGATGTTATTGAAGAGGATGTTGGGGATCGGTGCGGCGCTCATCCTGTGCGCTGCCGGGAACGCGTTCGCATTTACAGAGGCGGAAAAAAATGAGCTGCTGCAAAACGCGGACTATCGCGAGAACTGGGAGCGGTATCAGGAATTCATTGAACGGGCTAAGACTGTGCTGACCCCGGAGGATCTTATCATTTTTGAGAAACGGGAGAACGAGTGGCTTTACGGCGGCGCCTACGACGAGGCGGCGAAAGGGGCCTTAGCTGACGGGTACAGCAAACCCGTCGCCTACGCCTCGATGCTGGAGATGCATATGGACGAAGCGGGAATGATTTTCGACAACGCGGACATCATTCGCCAGAGCGACGGGGTGTCCGGCCTGTACCTCTTGAAAAAAGGCTCTCTCAGGGGCGAGCTGCAGGTCAGTTCTGCAGAGGAAGGCGAGTATGCAGTGCGGCTGATGCTCTCTGTCGACGGTGAGCCGATGGGGTTCTTTGAAGGCTCGGGCAAGCCAGACGGGAAAACGTTAGAGGCGACGGGAGACCTGCTTGTTGAGGAATACGATTCTGAGAATGACTCCGCAGCCGTGACGCTGAAGTTTGACGATGCGGGCGCCACCGCCGTCACCACAGAGAAGTTCAAGCGTGACAGCCTGGAGAAAAAGTGGATGGCCGAGGGGATCATCTTTGACGGGACCTACGTGCGGCAGAAGTCCGTCTTTATGGATGCCGCTTCCGATTAGGAGGTGCTGATGATGAAGTTCAAGAGAACGATTATCTCTGCGCTGCTGATCTTCGCGATCTGCGCGGGCGTGGTGCCGGCGCAGCAAAAGGCGCGGGCTGCTGCAGGCGAGTACACCCTTAAGGGCGATCAGGTCTACCGGACGGTCAAGGGCAGGACCAAGCTGCTGGAGGACATCAGCATCGAGAAGACGGAGACGGATGCGGGCCTCTGGGCCTGGTTTTTGGCAGACCCAGAGGCGCCCGGGCTGAAGGGCACAAAACTCGGTCTCAGGTTCTTCCGCGGCAAGGAGGGGAAGCCGGCGGGGTTCCTGCCCATGGAAGAGGGAGCAGCCTCCTTCTGCAGCCTGACGTTCTCCCCTTCGGGCGACAAGATGCTAGTGAGCTGGGGCGGGCTGCCTGTCAAACACCTGACCCTATTCTTCATCGACAGGAATAAGGGATTTGTTGAAAAAGCCTCGTTTGAAACGGCAGAGCCGCCCTTCTGGATTGATCCCAATCGGTTCGCATTCAGTACCGTTGATTCTGACAAGGGCCCCCGCGTCGAGGGGATGTTCGACCTGTGGTGGTGCTCCATTCAGCTCTACGATTGCGAGACGGGGAAGACGACCCTCATCAGGGAAGCAACTGCGACCAAAAATTACGCTCTCAACGGCTACGACCGTGCGAAGGGCGCGCTGGACATCACCGAGAGCTTCGTGAAGAACGCGAAGGACTGGGAGGACGAGGACAAGATTGACGACAAGGAACTCTCGGTCCCCGTCCCTGCAGCACGTTAGTGAAGTTTAGGGATGACTCATCGTGGAACCAGATCCAAGGTAAACTGTTTATATGAGGAGGTGCTTGTGGTGAAGCACTTGAATATAAAGTTTTTCGCGGTGCTGCTGGTCTGCCTGGCTCTCGGGCTGCCGATCTCGCCGAGCAGAGCCGGGGCTGCCGGAAAAAGAATGGTTGAGGTCACGATGGTGAACTCGCTGGACGAGAAGGTCCTTCTGGCGATGGGGAAGTGGCGCGAGGGCAGCTCGTTCTCAAGGGGCTGGTGGAGCGTCGATCCCGGCGCGACGAGGACGATCCGGCCTTTTGAATACAATGATGGTGATCATTACTATTTTTATGCCGTCTCTGAGAGCGGCGAAAGAATTTGGCGCGGCAGCGACGATTACGACTCCACGATATTCTGGTTGCACTCCACAAAGGCTTTTGATTGCCCTCCGGGCAAAAAAGTACGCGGCGGAAAAAAGGCCCGTTTCCACTCTTTCACACAGAATTACTGGAAGAATCAGGAGAATAGTGAAGAGGGATTCATCCTCAAGTTCCGAAAAGATACTTCAGAGCTTGAATAGTCTGACTGGCGACGCCTTATAGCGGCGGTCCCCGCCCCCAGAACCACTGGGGATCCAGGGCTAACGACCATTGATGAGGAGGCTCTTGTGATGAAGCACAAGAATTGGAAGTTTTTCGCGGCGTTGCTGGTCTGTTTGGCGGTTGGACTGCCGACAGCGCCGGCGCTGGCCTTGAGCGATGCCGAGTACCGCCAGTTGATGAAGGACCCAGAGCATGGGAAAGATCTCGTGGAGGCGGACAAGGATCTCAGTCAGGCTTGGGCCGAGGCGCAGAAGTCCTTAGCGGCGGTCCCCTTCGAGGCCCTAAAGAAGGACCAGAACGCCTGGCTGGCACATGGCCGCGATAAAGAAGTCGCAAAGTTCTTGGAGGAATATAGCGACGAAGGTCTGCCAAACGCCTATGCGTATGTAGCATGGGAGCGTCGGAAACTGCTGTTAAAGATGGTACAGAAATACGTGGAATGCATAACGACGGAAATCAGGCTGGTGAACGAGACCGACGAAAAGATCCTCGTGGCTGTGGCTAGAGATGCTGTCCCAGATATTATTTACGCTGATGGTATAAAAGATATTCCTGATAATATTTACACGATCAATGAAAAGCAATTCTATATTGTCTACGGGAAAATCTACGATGTCTCAAAGGGATGGTGGAGCCTTGAGCCCGGAGAGACAAAAAGAATCTTCCCTTTCAAATGGCTAGATTATTGTGATTACTATTTCTACGCGGTCTCAGAGAGCGGTGGGCACATTTGGGGCGGTTCCGCCGAGGAGGGCTCCCGCTCCAAGCTCTTCTGGATCAACCGCGCCATGCAGTTTGAGAGCAATCCGGACCAGGAGCTGCCCGAAGGAGAGCAGGTATGGTTCCAGAAGTTTACTGCGAAACACTGGAAGTACTGGACGGGGAAGAACGGCCTTGAGTCAAGAGAGCTCGCTGTCGAGTTCAGAAAAGATACAGACGTGTGGATCGTCGAGGAGAACGTTGAGGATAACTCCATATCCGGAAACGATGTTGAAGTGAAGATTAACGAGGAGAACTTCCCCGACGAGAACTTACGCCAGTGGGTAAAGGAAAACGCCGCCGGGGGCAAGGATGTCCTGACGAAAGCGCAAATCGCCGCCGTGAAGGATATAGATCTCCTCCACGGAGGAATATCTAACCAGAAAGGGCTGGAATACTTCACGGCGCTGGAGTTCCTGCGGCTCGGACAAAACGGAAACGGCGCGCTGACGGAGTTAGATATGTCGTACTACCCGGAGCTGAAGACCCTTTATTGCTCGGGGTGTGCCTTGACGAAGCTGGACGTGTCGCGTAACCCTGCGCTTGAGGACCTACGCTGTG
>JAEEYY010000259.1 GCA_016288355.1 Synergistes sp. | reverse complement strand
AATCACACTGTTGCAGGAAGGAATCTATCCTGATTATGGAGAGACTCTCCGCAGATCCTCTCAGGAGACAGAACACATTAAAGATATACTGACAGCATTCGGCTTTGAGCGATCTGACCTGAAGACTCTTGAATTCGGCGTGGACACGGAGTACGAATACTACGAGGAACATCGGGTCAGCAAAAAACGTTTTGTGGGATATAAGTTTCATCACATAATGAAAGTCGAGTTTGAGTCCGACAAAGACCGCTTGGGCAAGATTCTATACGCGCTTGCCAACAGCCCGGAAAAGCCGGAGTTCCGTATCAGCTACACAGTGAAAGACCCGGAAGCCGCCAAGAACGAGCTGCTGGGCAAAGCCGTCACCGACGCAAGGGACAAAGCTTCTGTATTGACTCTGGCAGCAGGCGTCGCTCTGAGGGATATCCAGAGCATCGAATATTCCTGGGGGCACATCGACTTTGAGGTCCATCCGATGAAAGGGATGCCTATACCAGGCCGCTACCTTGAAAATCCGACAATCAGGGCAGGAGACTATGATCTGGACATCGAGCCTGATGATATTGAGGTTTCAGACACCGTAACAGTATTATGGGAGATAGGATAATTCAGCGCTGCAAATGAAAAAAGCCCGGATGTAAGCACGCAGCATACCTGTAACCGGGCTTTTTGTTTTCATAACAGTGCAGATCTTTTCCTGGCTTATCGCCGCGGCATCCCATCACGGGGTGCCGATTTTTATGTGTTCTTTATTTTATCCTGAACGCAAAGGGTATCCTTACGCGTATCTTTCCGTCGTACGCGAAGCGCCAGCCTTTTACCGCACGCAGCGCGGACGCGTCGAGCCGCTCAAAGCCGCTTGTCTTTTCCACTTCGGCGGATGTCACACTGCCGTTTTCGACAGAGGCTATCACTGTGACTGTGCCCTCTTCGCGGCGCTTGCGCGAAAATGAGGGGTACTCCGGGATGACCTTGTGCGTAACAGTAAGCGTGCTGACGTCCGCTATGCCGCCGGAAGAAGCTGCGGAATTGCCGTTTCCCGTGGCTCCCGTGGCGCCGCTCCCGGCGTCTGCCGTGCTTGCTCCACTGTCCGACGTGCCCGATGCGGCGGCGCTTTCCTCAGCCTGAGGCGCCGGGCTTTCCGCGGCCGGAGTGATATCTTCCGCTTTTTCTGCGGAGATCTCCTGCGGCTTCTTTACCGGGACCGGCGCTTCCGTCGTTTTCTTAGGTACTTCAACAGGGCGCGCTTTTTTTATCTCTGTCTTTTTCGGGGGAGCGCTTTTTATCACAGGCTCTTTGACCGCTTCTTTTTTTTCGATCTTAACGGGCTCCGGCTTAGGCTTCGGCTTCTCGGGAGCGAAGACAAGCTTAACGTTCATAGGTGTTTCTCGTTTTTCTTCGGTTATGTCCGGCAGCGCGTGCGAGACAAAAAAGAGCAGACAGTGAAGCGCGACCGATATGACGAGTGCCGCGGTCCATCTGCTGCGCGCACCGAAAAAAGCGGTCATTCCGTCTTTTCTCCCGAAAGCATCAGCCCGGCGTCGGTTACTCCTGCGCTGCGCAGGATGGTAAGGACCGACGCTATATCTCCGTACCGGACGTTCCTGTCTCCGGCCACCAGCACATCGCGGCCGGCAGACGACGCGGCAAGCTGCTTCAGCTCTTCCTTTGTGACGGCATTTTCCTTCCAGAATATCTTTCCGCCTTTATCGACGGTGACGATAACGGCGCCCTCCATGCCCTTCGGGCTGCCCTCGCCTGACGGCAGCTGCACGTCAAGTTTGCCTCTGGCAAACGACGTTGTCAGCACAAAGAATATAATGAGCATGAAAAGGACGTCTATCAGCGGAGTGATATCTATATCCGCCCGGCGTCTATTTCTGTGAGCCATCTTTGCCGCTTCCCGAGGCTATATGTCTGCGGATTATGAAGTCCGCGCTCCGCTTGAGGGTCTCTTCTTCGCTGTCTATCCTTGCGTTCAGGAAACTGCAGACGATTATCGAGGGGATCGCGACGGTAAGTCCGGCGACAGTCGTGAAGAGCGCCTTCCATATGCCGCCGGTAACAGCCGCGGCGTTTATATGTCCGCCGACGTTGAGGGAACGGAACATCGCCACCATGCCCAGGACCGTACCGAGCAGGCCGAGCAGCGGCGCGATCTTGCCTATCATCTCAAGGACGAATATGTTTTTCTCCCAGCGGTATATCTCTCTTCTGACCTGCTGCTCCATAAGCAGCTTCATATCTTCAGCGTCCACGCCCCAGTGGGCGAGCGCCGCGGCAAAGAGCCGGCAGGGGGAGCTGTCGTTCGCTTCGGCAGCAGCATGCGCGGCTGCCATGTCTCCGGCAGAGACCGCCCTGCCGAATTCCGATTCAAGTTTTTCGACGTCTGCGGAAGCGCGGCGGAAGAAGAGCAGTCTTTCTATTGCCACAGCGAGCGCCGCTACGGAAAGCGCCGCGATTATCCACATTATGCTGCCGCCCTGTCTCATATATTCAAGCATTTTTTATTCCCCCATGATCGGTTTATCGCATTTATCGATCTTCTGTAGTCATCTTCAAAGACTTCTATCGTCATTATCCTTTCGCGCCCGTCCGCCGCAAGCTTTTCAATGACCGCGGCAAAGAGCCCGGCGTCAAAATGCTCCATGCTGCAGTGGTCCGTGCCGTCCGGCTTCACGCCGTGTATGTGCAGCACCGGAGTATCTGCCATATACATCTGCGTCTGTTCGAGCACCGGATGACCGTAGCGCACAAGGTGGCCGATATCTATGCAGACCGACAGCTCGTTTGCTTTTATAAGAGGATAAGCAATCGCGATGTCATAATCAAGCGTCTCAACGCAGATTTTTTTGCTGCTGCGCGCGGCACGGGCAAGCCGCGCAAGCGATCCGGCGCTCATCTCGCTCCATCGCTCCATATCTGCGCTCGGGTACTTTCCGAACTGTTCGCCGTCAAGGTGCAGGATGAACGCGAACGGGTCAAGCGCGTCGAAGAGCTCCATAATGCGCAGGCAGGAGTCCTCGCATCTCACACGCTCAGCCATGTCAGGCGACAGGCAGATGTCGTGCGGGAAATGCACGGTGCAGCTCATGCCCAGATCCTCCTGCAGCGCGGCAAGCTCGCGCACCTCTTCCTTTGACGGGATATCGGAGCCGTATTCATTGTCAAAGAGCACGAACTGCATGCTGTCAACGCAGCGCGAAAGCTCACGCATATTGTCGGCAAAGCTGCCGTTTACGACCCAGGACGTGCCGCCGAACTTCAGATGCGGCGCACGCAGCCTTTTCGTCATTTTTCTCCCCTTACGAGAAGGTAGAGGAAAAATACGGAGCCCAGGCAGGAGGTTATTATGCCGACCGGCAGCTCGGCCGGCGCCCAGAGAGTCCTTGAGGCCACGTCGCAGACCGTAAGGAACGCGCCTCCGAAGAGCGCGCAGCATACGGTGAGCTCCCTGTGCCCGCCGCCCATTATGCGGCGGCAGATATGCGGACACATGAGCCCGACGAAGCCTATCGGGCCGCAGAGCGCGACGCTTATCCCGACGACGAACGAAACGGTCAGGAAGAGGATGCGGCGCAAGGTCGTGACTGAAACGCCGCGGCTCTGCGCAAGCTCCTCGCCGCAGATGAAAAGGTCAAGCTGAGGCCCGGTCAGCCATCCGGTCAGAAAGATGATGACAAGCCCGGGAAGCGCGGCCAGCGCCGGCGCAAAGCCGACGGTCTGAAGCCCTCCCATCGCCCAGCGCATCATGCGGAACGTATCGGTATAACCGCCGCTGTACTGTATTATCATGTTTATGCTGCCGAAGAGGAAGTTAAGCGCCACCCCGGCAAGCAGCAGCGACGAGAGCGACAGCCCGCCGCGCCTGATATTGCCCGCGGCATACAGCGCCATTATCGCAGCGAATGCTCCCGCGAACGCGGCAAGAGATATGCCGGGTATCACTCCGAACAGTGAAAAAGCCAGGCCGAGCCGAATATAAAGCACCGCGCCGAAGGCCGCGCCCATCGAGACCCCGAGCATATCCGGAGAGGCCAGCGGATTGCGGAAAAGGGCCTGAAAGATAAGGCCGCATATCGCAAGCGTGGCGCCGGAGAGCCAGCCGAGCATGACGCGCGGCAGGCGCAGGTCCAGCAGTATCCTGGAACCCGCCCCGCCTCCTATGATATCGGATACAGATATCGCATGCGCGCCTATAAACGGTGCGGAAAGCAGCACCGCAAGAGAGAGCAGAACGAGAAGCAGAAACTTTTTATTCATCATGACACAAAACCCGAGGGCGCCGCATAGGGGCGTTTCTGGCCGTCGCCGCGGAAGAAGGAGAAGCCTGTCTCGAATATATCGGCAAGCACCGAGGCAACGGGCAGGCTGTCGGCCGCGCCGCGCCATACGGCTTTTCCGTCCTTCAGCGCAAGTATATCCCTGCTTGCGTGGAGCGCGTGGTTTATATCGTGAGTCACCATGATCACAGTCATGCCTT
>JAEEYY010000258.1 GCA_016288355.1 Synergistes sp. | reverse complement strand
GCTGGTGATGCAGCAGATGCCCGCGATGATGGCCGCGCCGACCCACAGCGGGGCCCCGTACTGCTCGTTAAGAGCGGAAGCTGCGCCGGAGTACATAACGATGACGCACATATAGAGGTAGAAGATGTAGAAATAGTTGATAACGGTTCCGAGCCCGTTGCCCAGATAGTACTTGAGGACCTGTTCGCCGTTGGTGAGGCCGAATCGCTCGGATGCATAGGCAAAGCAGTAGATGCCGATGGCCATGGTGGCCGCGAACGCAAGGCCGGCCCCGATGGACCACCAGCCGAAGACGGAGAAGTACTGCATGACTTCCTGCCCGGTGGCAAAGCCGGTGCCGATGTTGAAGGCGAGGATGGCTCCCATGACGGTGAAGACCGACTTCCAGTTGATTTTTTTCTTCATTTCGTTCTCCTTCTGTTTTTTATTATTGAATGATACGTTTACGTTCTCAGTCGTCCATGGCGGCGAGCGCCTGCTGAAGATCCGCGATCAGGTCGCGGCTGTCCTCCGCGCCGACAGAGATCCGGACCAGGCCTACCGCCAGTCCCATACGGTCCAGGTCCTCGTCGGAGAAGTTGTTGGCAAAGGCGGTCCTGGGATGCGTGAACGTGGTACGGATGCCGCCCAGTGTCCCGAGATAGCAGATCAGCTTCAGGTTCTTCATGAATTTGGCGACCTTTTCATGGTCGTCCTCCAGACGGAAGCTCAGCATGGCGCCGTAGCCGTAGTCCGTATCAAAGGTGCGGGAAGCCAGCTCGTGCTGGGGGTGATCCGGCAGGCTCGGGTGGTAAACCGCCTTCACGTGCGGATCCTGCGCCAAAGCCTGTGCGATCTTGATGGCGTTCTGATTCTGTGCCCGGACTCTCATGCTCATGGTCTTTACGGAGCGGAGCGTCATCCACGCGCTGACTGGATCCAGGCAGCAGCCCAGCAGCAGATAGATCGGGTTGATCCGGTCGATCAACTCCGCGGAGGCTGTCACGCAGCCGCCCGTGAGGTCGCTGTGTCCGCCGAAATACTTGGTCATGCTGTGCAGGACCACGTCGGCGCCATGCTCCAGCGGACGGTAGACGAAAGGCGTGGTAAAAGTGCTGTCCACCACCGTGAGGATGCCGTTTTCTCTGGCGATCGCCGCGACCGCGTCCAGATCCGTGACCAGAGTCAGCGGGTTGGCAATGATCTCGGTATAGAACATTTTTGTGTTCTGCCGTACAGCCTTTCTTACCTCTTCGGGATTTGTGAAATCCGTAAAGGTAACTTCGATGCCAAACCCGGGAAGGACCCACTCGGCAAGTTCAACCGTTTCGCCGTAAATGGCTTTGTTCATCACGACGTGATCTCCGTTCTTCAGCAGAGACAGAAGAACAGTGGAGATGGCCGCCATGCCGGAAGAGCAGATCAGAGTTTTCTCTCCCTTCTCCAGAAAAGAGATCGCCGCCCCGAGCTCATCCCGGTTGGGATTGGCCGATCTGTTGTAATAGTATCGGCCGCCTTTGTCCGCAAAGAGATAGTCGTCCATGTCGTCGAGGATATATGCGCTTGCCGGATAGATTGCCGGCGTTTCAGGGTTTCTGATGATGCCCTGCGGTGTAGTCCCCCGGTAGAGCACCTCGGTGTCAAGTTTGTAGGTCATGCTTTCCTCCTCCTGTGTTTTTGTAGATGATTTTCGCTTTTCTGCTCATGGGTAAACGCAAAGGTGTCTTTCTCCCTTTTGGCTGCAGCTGATAATGATTTCTGATTCAATCGTAAAAGATATAGGTAGTACAATGTCAAGAAAAAAACAGAAAAACAATTACACAAATTAGTGGCGCGTCTTTTGGACATTTCAACAACAAAAACAGCGCCGCTCCGGGCAAAACCCCCTGAGCAGCGCTGTTTTTCCTGAACCCGGTCGCCCTTTTCGGAAGCTTGGGAAAAAGGACCGGCGGCAGAGAAGTTGAAAACCTTATTTTGGGAATAAAGTTTTGAGCGTCAGATCATGATCTGCACTTCATACATGGCGTCGGACCAGTCTACCAGATTATCTTCAAACTCAAGCGCCAAGATCGTATCTTGGTGAGCCAGCCCGGAAAAACAGGCTTTGAGATCACCCGTGTTCCAGCATTCCTTCAGAATGGGAGTGCGGAAACAGACAAAATCTCCCTCCGGGATCACCTGAATATCCCGGCAAATATGGTCGGGCCGGGATTTTGTAAAGATAAAATAGCTGCTTGGCCGAAATTCTTGCCGGAGAAGATCTTCCATATGGATTCGGTAGCCGTACTGTCTACGGAAAGGCAGCTCGCTGTAGGGCGGTTTTCCTTTTTTCTCGGCCAGACGGATTTCCATATCGCCGAGCGGCTCTTCCGGGGTGCAGGGCACTTCCAGCACATAGCGTTCCGGCAGATGGACGCGATAGAAACCGGAGCTTTTTCCGTTCATTTCGGAAAACTGGAAATAATGTATGTACCAATCGATATCCTTGATCTGCTCGACAGTTTGATTGATCTGCTCAAGCAGTGCTTCCTTCCTGGCGGCCAGCCGGGGCAGCAAGGTTTTCACGGTCCCATCCTGTATGATGACCCCGATCTCTTCCAGCGAGAGCCCGAAACCCTGCAGATACTTGATGCGGTCGATCACGTGGAACTGGGTATACGAATAGTAGCGATATCCCGTCTGATCATTGATACGGACGGGCTTGAGGATGTTTTCCTTGTCATAATAGCGCAGCGTCTGGGTCGATACGCCCAGCAAATTTGCCGTTTCGCCGATGGAATAATATTCTTTCATACCGCAATCACACCAACAATCAATATTATTTGCTTTGGAATGGATGACGAGAGCTCGACAACGCAACACCCCCAAAACACATTTCAATAGATTTCTACCAACAAAATTCGCACATTTCAATATCTATTTTACTCAAAAACACACATAAATCAATAGCGCGGAAAAGATGCGCGAAAAAGGGAACAAAAAAAGCAGCCCATCCTTTCGGACGGACTACTTTCCTTTTGAAAAAAGATTGTGAGACTATTGACCTCATAACTGAACGATTTCAAACTGTTTTCGCTCAAATCCAGACACAAATAACGTAAAAAACGGCTCAATTGGGAGTAGAAAAGATCCTCTCAATTGAGCCGTAAATCATGAAAACCGTTGATGGCAATGATGGATTTAATGCTGTAGGCATAGGCGGCAGCAAGCCAAATGCCGGAACCGGACTGACGACTGTGAAGCCTAAGGGCAATTCAAGAAAATATATTTGCCCGTCGTGCGGTTGTAGCGTGAGAGCAACAAAAACTGTGCATATCATGTGCGCGGACTGCATGACAATGATGGTAGAGGTGTGAAAAAACGGGCTCGGAAAGATCCGAGTCCGTTTTTACTATTTCTGGGAAGGCGTCGAAGACGTTTTCTCTGGAGCTTTTTTGAGCCACTTGGCCCTACGAAGAGGCTTTGCATTTCTTTCTCTCCTCAACTTTTCCCATTCTTCAAGGGTCGACGGGACCTCTGCCTCTATCGTTTTTCCGTTACCTGCACTCAATGATACTTTTTTCATTCGAAACCCTTCTACGTTTTTGCACTAACTTTTTCTTATTTGCGTTAGGACTCTATCCTTTCTTCCTCTGAGATGTTGTTACTTTTCTTGGAAAACCCTTAACAATTCGTCAGGGTCGACATCGCTTGCGTGATATGTATTCTCGGAGAAAGTTTTCTCCCCAAAATGTCGCTTCCAGACCGCGAGGACTTTGGTGGTATCAACAGTTAGTTTTCGGACATCTTCGTTGTATAAGGAAACAGGATAATCATATCCCTTTCCATTGCAAAAAGCAACCGAATAGCTTCCGGCAGTATTGCCGACAGCATAATCCGCCTGAAGAAAGATTCCGGAACGATTGAAAACGCCCCGTAAAGTGTGACTGTAAAACAGATTGTGGAGTTGGGGGAGAACTGCAAGTTTCTGCTGCGCATTTCCGAGAGAATCAAAAGAAAAGTCCTCAGGGGACAGCATATGATTGATCAAGCGGTGATAGAAGACGTCAGGGGGAAGCGAAGAGTGAAGACCCGTGAAGTGCTTGAAATTGGCTGCCTTGAACCCAACAATCGAGTATTCAATATTTGACCCGCATCTGTAGGCAATAAGAAACTGACAGCCCTTCATCAAGACAGAGCCTTTTCCAGAATCATTACGGAATCGCAATCCGCGCATTTATAGAGGGGAACCAGAGAAAGCACAGTTGCTTTTGCTGATCAATCGATCATTTGTCCAGGATCCTTCCGCTTCGATCCAGCCAGTTGGAGCGGCGGAAGTAGAGCAGCATCATGATGCT
>JAEEYY010000257.1 GCA_016288355.1 Synergistes sp. | reverse complement strand
CGGGGAACTGGTCCCAGTGCACTGGAGCGAGAATCAGCATAGCGTCACAGCTGTCTGTTTCAGAAATCAAAGCTGTAAAATCATCCTTCTGGATACAATTTGGGGTATGACGGCGCTTGCAGGCATCACATGCGAGGCAAGCTCTAACGTCCTTCTCGCCTATATTGAACGTAATGACCTCCGCTTTGCCCTGAAGCTGACCGGCGATGCGTGCTTCCAGCGCATAGGAATTGCCGTTTTTTCTTTTACTGCCGTTTACGATAAGAATCTTCTTCATTGTCAGTGCTTCCTTTCTCTGTCAGGTCTCATTGCTGACTGCAAGTTTCGTGTCTTCCACGATGTCAGCAAGCGTAGTTGATCTCAGTTTATCTTCCATTGCTTTCTCTGCTTCTGTTAATCGATGCCCTAGCACTTGATGTATGTTCCGCCCAACCGGACAATTCGGATTCGGCTGCTCATGGAAATGAAACAGCCCTTCTTCCTCATTTACGCTGCCGACTGCCTTATAAACATCATAAAGCGTTATCTCGTCCAGTTTTTTTGCAAGCTCGGCGCCGCTTGAACCGCGCTGCGTCTGAAGGAGACCGGCCTCCCTCAGTTGTGAGATCACAGAACGTACGATGACCGGATTCACACCGATACTTCCTGCGAGAAACTCACTGTTTACACGGTCCATTTCTTTGAAATAATCGATGGCTGTTATGACGTGCACGCCTATCGTAAACTTGCTTCCGATCTGCATTTTTCACCTCCGTGCTGAGTTCTGTCAGCTGATAGTTGTAATATAATATATTACAACTAAGATGTCAATATCTAAATTACAACTTATTGATAAAAATTTTACACCTACCGGGTACGGTGCGGTAAGTTTTTTTCGCGCACTCGCATGTTTGAGGAATGACGGGAGTTATGCATAGTTGATTCGAATTAATATTGACGAATACTGACCAATGATATATAATCCAGCCAATAAAATCTGATAGGGGACTGCGCTCCCCTGTGGCACGGGAGTGAGGACAGTGTCGTCATCAAGCCTTACCAGCAAGATAGAGGAATATATAGAACAGCTCCTTGAAGAAAACGGAAGCGGCGTGATCTCTTTGAGAAGGAAGGATCTTGCCGAACTTTTTGAGTGCGTTCCGAGTCAGATAAATTACGTGCTGCGCAGCAAATTCGCTCCCGAGAACGGCTTTCTTGTGGAGAGCCAGCGCGGGGGCCACGGCTATATAAGGGTAGTGCAGCTCACATTCAAGAACTGCGAGGAAGAGGTCTCGCACCTTCAGGATCTTATAGGAAACCGCATCTCCGAGCAGGAGGCAAAGCGCCTGCTTATGAATTTACAGAACAGAAAGCTGCTGTCGGCCCGCGAGCGGCTTCTCATCGAGGTCGCGCTCAGGAACCAGGATGAAAACGGCAGATCTCTTTTTGATATCTCCATTCACAAGAGAGAGATAATGAGAGCAGATCTGCTCAAAAAATTGCTTACGAGCCTTGCGCTCAGTTAGGAGGCGGCGCCATGCTCTGCGAACAGTGCAAAGAAAGACGTGCCGAAGTACATCTTGTTACAGTTATCAACGGGGAACGCTGCATCAGGCACCTCTGCCGCGAATGCGCGGAAAACAGTCTGCGCGCCGAAGATGTTTCCAACCTGATGCGGATGTCTTTTTCCCTTGAGGGGCTTATGGGAATAGAAGAGGCTTTTAAAGAGCTTGTGCTTCCGGCTCTGCGCAGTGCGCAGCAGCCGCCGAGACAACCCCGTCTCTGCCCGCACTGCGGGGCTGAACTTCCCAGCTCAATGTTTGAGAGCACGCCGATGGCCAGGCCGGCGCGTGCTCACAGGAAAGTGACAAAGGAAGAGGAGATAGCCGAACTCACTAAAAAAATGGAGAAAGCGGCAAAAAGCGAGAATTATGAGCTGGCGGCAAGACTGCGCGACAAGATCTCGGAATTGAAACAGGCTGAAGAAACAGAAAATACAGATAAAGAAAAAACTGCCGGACAGGAAGGGGCAGCAAATGAGGCCTGATTTTACCGAAAGGGGCAAGCGCGTCTTCCAGATAGCGCAGGATGAGGCTCTGCGCATGGGGCATGAAGTTGTCGGCACAGAGCATATCCTGCTCGGGCTGCTGATAGACGCAGATCCGTATATTCTTCGTCTGCTGGCCGAAAACGGACTCAATGCCCGCGTGCTCATCAGTGAGATCGAGAATTATGCCGGAGCAGGTACTCCGAGAGAGGAAAAGGTCGACCTGCCGATGAGCGACCGCGCTAAGGTAGTCATGTCTCTTGCGGTACGTGAAGCGATACGTATGAGGCTTGCTTATGTCGGCACGGCACAGATCTTCCTCGCTGTGCTCGCTGAAGAAGAGGGCATGGCAGCCCGCCTGCTGTTGTCGCACGGACTCACGCTTGATGCCTGCCGCAGGTTTTTCGCGGCCGACAGCGACGGAGGACTTAGTGACGCCGAAGAACAGAAGCAGGATGAACCGCGCTTTGAGTGGCAGCCCAGGCGTCAGCCGCCTCAGGCAGGCCAAAAGACCCCGATGCTCGACCAGCTGGCGATAGATCTCACGCATATGGCAAAAGTAAACGAGCTCGACCCGGTCATCGGGCGCGTCAAGGAGATTCGGCGCGTTGTCCAGATACTGTCGCGCAGAACGAAAAACAACCCGGTGCTGATCGGCGAGCCCGGCGTCGGCAAGACCGCCGTGGCAGAGGGGCTTGCGCAGAAGATCATAAACGGAGATATTCCTGAGATATTAAGAGGCAAACGCGTTATGCAGCTGAATGTCGCCAATCTCGTCGCCGGCACGAAATACCGCGGCGAATTCGAGGAGCGCATGAGGCGTCTGGTGCATGAGATACGCGAGACCAAAAATGTCATCCTCTTTATTGACGAGATACATACGATAGTCGGGGCCGGAGGAGCAGAAGGCGCGGTGGACGCCGCCAACATACTCAAACCGAGCCTGGCGCGCGGCGAATTTCAGGTCGTAGGAGCTACGACTATTAATGAATACCGCAAATACATAGAGAAGGACGCGGCTCTTGAAAGGCGCTTCCAGCCTGTGCTCGTCGATGAACCTACGGAAGAGGAAACGGTGCAGATCCTTGCAGGGCTGCGTGACCGCTATGAAGAACATCACGGAGTCAATATAACTGACGAGGCCCTGAAAGCGGCGGCCTCTCTTTCGAAGCGCTACATAACGGACCGCTTCCTGCCCGACAAGGCGATAGATCTGATAGACGAGGCCTCTGCCAGAGCAAGGATCAACACGCTCGAGCTGCCGGATAATATAAAAGCTCTTGAAAAAAGCATAGAGGTCATACGCAAGGAGAAAGAAGAGGCGGCTGTACGGCAGGAGTTTGAAAAAGCGGCCCTGCTGAGAGACGAGGAGCGCAGGAGCAAGGAACAGTGCGAAGAGATGCGCAGGGAGTGGACCCAGGCGCAAAGCCGGATTAAGCCGGATATCACCGCTGAAAACATTGCTTCTATAGTATCCGAAACTACCGGCATACCGGTGACCCAGCTGACCGAAGAGGAAAGCCGGCGTCTTCTGCATATGGAGGAGGAACTGAGCTCGCGCATAGTGGGTCAGGATGAGGCGCTCTGCGCGGTCGCGCGCGCCGTGAGGCGTTCAAGAAGCGGCATGAAAGATCCGAAACGCCCGGTAGGGAGCTTCCTTTTCCTCGGTCCTACAGGAGTCGGAAAGACAGAACTAGCGCGTACGCTGGCGGAGTTTCTTTTCGGCAGCGAAGATGCAATGATACGCATGGACATGAGCGAATATATGGAGAGGCATGAGGCGGCCAAGCTGATAGGGGCGCCTCCCGGCTACGTCGGCTTCGAAGACGGCGGGAAGCTTACCGAGGCGGTGCGCAGAAAGCCATATTCTGTGGTGCTCTTTGATGAGATAGAAAAAGCTCACCCTGACGTCTTCAACATCATGCTGCAGCTTCTGGAGGACGGCCGTCTCACCGACGGACACGGACATCTTACGGATTTCAGAAACTGTGTCGTTATAATGACGAGCAACGTCGGGACTTCCGGAGGAAACGCACGCTCCATGGGCTTTGGAAGCAGCGATGAAAGAAGCGACGCGGACGCGCGCAGGATGCGCGATGTGATCATGGATGCCGCCAAACAGACTTTCCGTCCGGAATTTCTGAACCGTATCGATGAGATCATGGTCTTTTCGCCGCTTGACAGGACAAACCTGCTCAAAATAGTCGATATCATGCTCAGGGACGTCATAAAGAGGGCGGAAAGCGGCGGAGTGAGATTAAACATAGAAGACTCCGCCAGAGAAATGATTCTGGACAAAGGCTATGACCCCAGATACGGCGCCCGCCCGCTTCGCCGTACTATACAGAAGATGATCGAGGATGAGATAGCAAACAGACTGCTTGAGGGCGGCATATCGGCCGGAAGCGCTGTCACCGTAAAGAGCAGCGGCGGGGAACTGGTTTTTGAGACAGCCGGCTCAGAATAAAAGATTCTTAAATACTGCCGCGTATATGTATATCCTTAAGGTTTTGTGATAGCATATACCCGCTGGACAGAAAATTACGGGGGGAATTTGTCATGTCTTTGAAGAAAATCGCAATAGCTGCGCTTATCGCTCTTGCCCTATTCCAGAGCTGCGCATATGCCGCAGATGATAATAATGAAACGGCGGTAAAGGTCGGTTCATATTCTTTGAACAAGGGTGAATATATCAGCCTGCTCCAGAGCACGGCCGGAGATAATGCGATGATGGTCGGGCTGATGCTTCAGCAGTCGACGCTGCCGGAGCGTGTCGAAATGGCAAAACAGATGTCCGACGCGATGCTCTTCGCAGAGGCGGCCAGGCGGTCCGGACTTGCATCGCGCGATGATGTGGCGCTGAAGATAAAATGGCAGGAAGTGCAGATCCTTCTCGAAGCTTATCTGCAGGAAACAAGCAGGAAATGGGATATGGGAGAGAAGGCACAGAAGGACTACTACGAGGCCAATAAAGAGCAGTTTGTGCAGCAGCCGGCAGCACATCTGAGACATATAATGACTTCTTCCGAAAAAGACGCAAAAGCTGCGATCCTTGATATATATAAGAACAATGACTTCGCAAAGACAGCGGAGAAATTCAGCCGTGACCCCAATACGGCGCCGCGCGGAGGAGATCTTGGCTGGATGGAAAAAGGAACGATGCCGGAAGCCATAGACAAAGCGATCGAAGGCGTCAGTGAAAAGACACTTATCGGACCCGTAAAGACCGATCTGGGCTGGCATGTGCTGGAAGTTCTGGAACGCCGCGACCGGAAGCAGCTTTCGTTCGAGGAGGCACAGCAGGAGGTAATACAGCGCCTGCAGCTGAGCTACGTCAATGCAGAGCTGGAGAAACTCAGGGAAAAGATCGGGGTAGAGATAAACGAAAACGCTCTTGAGGTGCTTGCAGGAATACCCGCAGCCCCGCTGGAGAAGACTCCCGAAGCGGCTTCAGGCGATAAACCCGCGGAAAAGAAAGATTAACATATACGGTAAATCCAACGCAGGATCCGAAGCGAGCGCTATGCTTTCCGCTTCGGATTTTTTGTGGGCGGCTTTATGACAGCTGCTTTTCTTTCATCTATTTCTATATCGTGTCAGGGGATGTGATGTTTTGGAACTTAAGCTTAACAGGAGATTTGAGTGGAAAGACCTTCCCTCGATGGGGGAAATGGAGGCTAATGCGGCAAAACTTGCTGCAAAGATAAAAGTCGGACAGACGCTCTTTTTTAAAGAAAACAACGTTAAGAGCGAAGCTGAGTATAAGCGCCGCGCCGCGGCGGAAGGAATAATATCCAAGCATTCCCATATAGGATGGAACACCTGGGATGAGACGGCAAGGAACGTTGAATTTATATACAATGAGCTGAAACGCCGCGGCAGCTATATCACCCGCATGGGCTTCATCCTTGACTGGGTCATGGGCGTTCCGGCAGAACACCGCAGCAAGCTTCCGAAAGGCACGGGTCTTATACTGAATACGCCGGAAGAGTGGGCGGCGGTCGGGCAGATAGTTCCTGTCCAGCCGCATATGTCCGACCACATGATAGGAGCTCCGAACGCTCTTGAGAATACGATCTTCGCGCTTGAGGCAGGCGTCACGTCAATAGGCAACGTCTCGCACTATTTCACTTACGAATACCCCGGCGTCGACCTTGAATACGAACGCACCGTCAGTTCCCTGACAGCTTTTATGTTAATGGGCAAGATCGAAGGTACGATAGTCCACTCTAATCTGGATGACGGTTTCGGCAATCAGTTTAAAGACCTGACCAGCATAGCAGGCTGGGCCCTGATGGAGCGCCATCTTGTCGAAGATATGCTCGGAGCGCGTATGACATTCGCCTACGGAAACCTTTACAGCGATCCCGTCGGACGAATAATAATGCATACCGCGATGGAGAAGATGAACAAATACCACACGCCCGGCACTATGATATTCGGCAATACAGTGGATTACGGTCTTGATTTCCAGCACAATTACGGTGCTCTTGCTTCTTTCTCTCTCGCTGATGCGATATTTGAACGCCATATGCCTACCGGTCACGCCGTCCCTTCTGTGCCTGTGACCGAAGCGATGCGCATACCTACCGCGCAGGAGATAGTCGACGGGCACCTGACCGTGGATATGATGATAGAAAAGTCGAAGTTTATGGAACCTTATATGGACTGGAAGAAGATCGATGCCGAAAGCGACGTTTATGTTGAGGGAGGAAGAGTCTTCTTCGAAAGAATGATGAACGCGCTGGATGATCTCGGCGTTGACATAAACCATGCCGGAGAGATGTTTGCCGCGCTGAAGGCGATCGGCCCGCGTCAGCTTGAGGACTGTTTCAGCGCCGGCGCGTCGCGCGACGGCAGCGAATGGAAGAGCATACGTCCTACAGATATGATAAAAAGCCTTGACAGAAGGAAGGACAACGCCCTTGAGATGATAGGCAATGTCGGCGGCGAACTTTCCGGAGTGAAGGTAATAGTGGGAGCCACCGATATACATGACTACGGCAAGGAAGTCGTAAAGGCCATACTTACCAGGGCAGGCGCGTCCGTGTTTGACCTCGGGAACTATGTCACGCCGGAAGAGATAGTGGAAACCATAATAGAGACAGAAGCAAAGGCGGTCGCGATGACCACTTACAACGGCATAGCGCTCTCATTCGCGAAAGAACTGAAGGAAAAAATGGAAAAAGCCGGTGTGAGCGTGCTGATAATACTGGGCGGGCTGCTCAACGAGAATATTGACGGGGAATCTCTTGCCACAGACGTATCCGATAAGCTCCGCGAGCTGGGCGTCAACGCTGACAACGATATGGCTAAGATAATACCGGCGGTGAAAGAAGCCTGCGATGCCGAAGAATAGATATGCGGTGCTGCTTGACTTCGGCAGCACCCGCACAAAGGTAGCCGTCGCCTCTTTATCCGAGCGCAGGATCCTTTTCACCGGTTCCGCCGCTTCAACGGTCAGGACCGATGCCCGCATAGCGCTGAAAGAGTGTTTTGAGATGGCAAAGAGCGCCCTTCCCGCCGGCGAATTCGACGGGGCACAGAAGCTTGCCTCCTCAAGCGCTGCGGGCGGGTTAAGAATCGGCGTTATAGGGCTCAGCGAAAGCCTTTCTCTGAAAGCCGGCAGAAACGCCGCGTACGGTTCGGGCGGGCGCATAGTCGCCACTGCATGCGGACTTATCAAAGAAAGCGACATCGCCGATTTCGCGTCAAAGAATATCGAGATCATACTTTTCTGCGGCGGCTATGAAAACGGCAGCGAAAAAGCTCTTGTCCGCAACGCCTCTGTCCTTGCGGAAAGCGGGCTCAGCATACCTGTTATCTATGCCGGCAACAGCCTTGCCGCGGTGCGCGTGCGTTCGATCCTTGCTGCCGCAGGCAGGGAGTGCTTTCTGTCTGACAATATAATCCCCGCCGTCGGCGAACTGAACACCGCAATGGCCGAGCAGGCGATCCGTGACATATTCCTCGGAAGGATCATAAATATGAAGGGACTTTCCGGTGTTCGTGGAATGACGGACGGCATACTGATGCCTACTCCTGCGGCGGTGCTTGCGGCAGGCAGGCTGCTCTCCTGCGGCACGCCGGCGCAAAAGGGCGCCGGAGATCTGATGATATTTGACGTCGGCGGCGCCACTACCGACGTGCACTCTTTCTCTGAGCATTTTCCGTTTGAAGGCGCGCGTCTTATCGGAGCCGCAGAGAGCTTTGCAAAAAGAACGGTAGAGGGTGACCTCGGGCTCCGTGAGTCTTCCGGCCATACCGCAGAGCTCTGCGGCTTATCACAGGTCGCTCTCGCGTCGGGCACAAGTGAGGATTTTGTCCGCGAGGGCGTAAAAAAACGGGTGGACGACAATTCCTATCTGCCGTCGAACAGCGATGAGCACGCCCTTGACGAAGCTCTTGCCTCTTTCTGCGTGAGCGCGGCGTCGCGCCGTCATGCCGGTGTCATCATACATTCCGCATCTGCTGTCTGTAAGATCATGCAGCGAGGGAAAAATCTGCGCTCCGTCCGCTGCGTGATAGGTACCGGCGGGCCTCTTATAAACAACCGGCGTCCCGAAAGCGCTTTGAAGCTGTCGCGGCGGAAGGACGCGGAAAAAGATATCCTGCTTCCCGGGCGCGCTGATTTTTTCCTTGACAAGAGTGAAGTCCTCGACGCGGCCGCGCAGCTAGCGCAAAGAGAGCCGATGGCGGGGCGAGCGATGAT
>JAEEYY010000256.1 GCA_016288355.1 Synergistes sp. | reverse complement strand
GAGGTCTACGAGATTGATGGTGACGACGCCCTGATTGAATCTGCCGTAGTATCTGTGCTTTCCGGGGACGTAGTTCTTGGCATTCGGGACATTCTCAACGCCCGCGTCGGTGAAGCGGTCGGGTGTGAGGAAGCTTCTGCATCCCATGCAGGGATACACGTCGCCCTTGAGCTCGATCATCTTCTTCTCGGAGATGTAGTCGGGAACCATTCTCTTCGCCGTGCACTTTGCGGCGAGTTCGGTCAGTTCATAGTACTTCGTTCCGGGTTCGATATTGTCCTCCTGGAGAACATATATGAGTTTCGGGAATGCGGGCGTGATGTATGCGCCTGTCTTGTCCTTGACTCCGAGGATTCTCTGCTCGAGCATGACCTTGATAATGAGCGCGAGGTCGTCTCTGACCTGTCCTTCAGGCACTTCGTTCAGATACAGGAATACTGTTACGAACGGAGCCTGTCCGTTTGTGGACTGAAGAGTTATAAGCTGATACTGGATCGTCTGGCATCCGGATTCGACTTCCTTGAGCAGTTCCTGTTCAACGAGCTTGTCGAGCTTCTCCTGCTCTAGTTCGACTCCGGCTTCCGCGAGCTCCGCTGAAAGTCTCTTCTTTATTTTCTGTCTCGAGACGTCGACGAACGGCGCGAGGTGCGAAGCTGTGATCGTCTGTCCGCCGTACTGGCTGGACGCGACCTGAGCGACTATCTGGGAAGCGACCGTGCACGCAGTGGCAAAGCTCTTTGGTCTGTCTATGTGCGTTCCGCTGATGCATGTGCCGTTCTGGAGCATGTCCTCAAGGTTCACGAGATCGCAGTTGTGCATATGCTGCGCGAAATAATCGGCGTCGTGGAAGTGGATTATACCTTCCCTGTGAGCGGAGAGGATATCTTCCGGAAGGAGATATCTGCCAGTATAGTAACGGCTCCACTCGCCCGCCATATAGTCTCTCTGGACCGACAGGACCGTCGGGTTCTTGTTGCTGTTCTCCTGTTTGACGTCTTCATTGTTCTGCTCTACGACACCGGCGATCTTCTGGTCGATATTGCTCATCTTGCGCATCTCATTGTGCCTGTAGCGGTATGTGATGTACAGTCTCGCAACTCTGTTTTTGCCCGATGCCATGAGGGCGTCTTCGACCTTATCCTGGATCTCTTCCACGGAAAGATCTCTTCCCGCGCTGGCGGCATCCTTTTCTATTCCGTAGGCGATCTCATTTATCTGATCTTCCGTAAGTCTCTCGCTGACGATGCCCTCAGCCATGTTGGCTTTCCTTATAGCGGCGATGATCTTCTCTGCATCAAACGTGACTCTCTCGCCCGATCTCTTCATTACGCAGTTGACGTGTTCGTGCATATTGCCGTCAAGATATTCGTTGTACATATGCTTCTCCTCTTCCGTTATTCCTCAAATATTTGCAAATTGCCGCTGACCACAAGATATAGTGTCAGACCACAAGATATATGCGTGTATTACGTATTATAACCACTATATTTAGTGGTTGCAATATACAGAAATACTATTTTCCGCGAAAATTTTTTTATACAACCTGAGAGCGGATCCCGGTCCCCGTTTTTCGTCATCATTACGACACGGGACAGTGCGCTGTGTTCGAATTTCTTGACATCTGCCGATAGACTTCAGCGCTTTAAAGTGATAGTCTTATCCCTATAATTCTTTTTGGAGGAAATACTATAATGAGTGAACGTTTAAGTTCCAAAGTCATCGACCAGCAGGCCGACAGACTCTGCAAGCTCGCAAAAGACATCTGGGATAATCCCGAGATGGGCTGGACAGAGCAGAAGGCCGTAGCATGGTTCAAGGAATACCTCGAAGCAGAGGGATTCGAAACAGAAGTCGGCGCATACGGAATGCCCACCGCCATCCGTGCAGTATGGGGCAAGGGTCATCCGGTCATCGGATTCTGCGCAGAATACGACTGTCTCCCGGGACTCAGCCAGAAGGTCAGCACTTCCAAGGATCCTGTCGTTCCCGGCGGAATCGGTCACGGATGCGGACACAACCTCCTCGGTGTCGGCTGCCTCGGCGCCGTCGTGGGTCTCAAGGCCGAGCTCGAAGCTTCCGGCAAGGAAGGCACAGTCATCTTCTACGGCTGCCCCGCAGAAGAACAGCTCACAGCGAAGGGCTTCATGGCAAAGAACGGCGCATTCACGGAGTGTGATTTCACCATCGCATGGCATCCGGGTTCCACAAACCAGAACACATACGGAACAATGAACGGGATCGAAGGCGCTATCTTCAGATTCCACGGCAAGACATCCCACGCTGCGGCGAACCCGCAGGACGGCAGAAGCGCACTCGACGCGGTTCAGCTCATGAACGTCGGCGTTGAGTTCCTCCGCGAGCATGTCACGAGCGATGTCCGCATGCACTACTTCGTAATGGACGGCGGTCTTGCTCCGAACATCGTTCCGGATTTTGCAGCCACAAAGTACTTTGTGCGCGCTCTCTCCCGTGAAGCATGCGTAGACGCTTTCAACAGAGTCGTAAAATGCGCGGAAGGCGCAGCACACATGACAGAGACGACAGTTGAGATCGAGCGTCTCGGCGGACTCTATCCCACACTTCAGAACAAGGTCCTTGTCGACATCATGCAGAAAGTCAGAGAGGAACTTCCGGACGTGGAATACACTGAGGAAGAACTCAAGTTTGCCGACGAGATCAACCGCAAGCAGCCGCAGTATGTCGAGGGCGTCACACCTCCTATCGACTACCTGAACAAGCCCGTTTCCAATGCTAACGGCGGCGCTTCCACAGACTACGGCGACGTCATGCACATCGCTCCGAGCGTTCAGAACGCAGACTGCTGCGCATCCACGCTCGCAGGCGGACACAGCTGGATGGTAACTTCCTGCTCCGGCTCTTCCATCGGAATGAAGGGCATGCTTCGCGCGGCGAAAGTCATGGCAGGCGGCGCATGGGATCTCATCTGCGACCCCGAAGCTCAGAAAGCAGCGAAAGAGGAGTTCGCGAAGGTCATGGAAGGCAGAACATATATCTGCCCGATCACGGACGATATCCCCTGGCCGTATAAAGACTAAGGTTAAAAAATATTTATAATATATAGTGTCCTGTTTCGTACGGTACACTATATTCTTTTGCATTACTTTAATTTGGAGGAATAAAAGATGAGTGAGAGACCGAGTTCCAAAGTCATAGACGAGCATGCAGAAAAGCTCTGCAAGCTCGCCAAAGACATCTGGGACAACCCCGAAATGGGCTGGCATGAGACAAAAGCCGTCGAGTGGACAGCT
>JAEEYY010000029.1 GCA_016288355.1 Synergistes sp. | reverse complement strand
CGCGCGCCGGGGGGCGTCCGCAATGGGCGGGATTTTGTCAGAGGGTGAGGGTGGGGCCCTCCTTGTTTTCCGGTTTGTCTTCCAGATCCAAGGCCGGGAGAGACTCGTTTTCCAATTCCAGAATACCGTACTCCGCCTTTCCCCCCTGCGCGGCGGCAGCCAGCAGGGCGCAGAAAGACGCGGCGCCGTACCGCCGCCCGGTGACGGTGGAAAGGGTCTTTCCCTCCTCCAGCCGCTTCACCGGATCCGCGGAACCGAGAGCGCCCCGGAGAAGGATCTGGGAGGCCCGGTCCCGGGGCTTCAGAAAGACGCTGCCGTCTTCGGAAAAGGTGACCAGGTATTCTTCGCCGTCCAGAGAAAAGATCAGGTCTCCGGCCCCCGCTCTCCGGAGGGAGAGGGAGACCAGGGAGTCCGCCGGCTCCTTCCGGGGGGCCGGTTCCCCGGGGCCTTCCGTAACGGGTTCCCCCCGGATGGCCTGCATGGTGTCCTTTTCCGCTGCGTTGAGATAAAAGATCTCGTTATCGTCCGTATAGCGGCAGGTGAAGTACATCTCGTCCCGGCTGTCCGTAAAACGGACGACCCTGGCTTCCCGGCCGCGCCACAGGATGCGCGAGCCCACGTATTGTCCGAGATTCATTCCGATCCCTCCTTCAATGGCCGGTAAAACAGGCTTCCCGTTTTTCAAAAAAGGCTGACACGCCCTCTTTCGCGTCCCGGGTCACGGCAAGCTGCCCCTGCAGTTCCTCTTCCAGGGCGCAGGTCTCCGTAAATCCCGCGCCCAGATTGATCAGCTTTTTCCCGGCGGCCAGAGCCAGAGGCGGCCGCGCCGCCAGCTGCCGGGCGAGATCGAGGGCGGCTCCCTCCAGCTCCTCGGGAGGGACCACGCGGTTCACAAAACCCAGCTTCGCCCCTTCCGCGGCGCTGAGGACAACGGGGAGCATGGTCAGTTCCTTGGCCTTTTGGGGCCCCACCGCCCGGGTCAGCAGATAGTTTCCGCCGCAGTCCGAGATCAGCCCCACGGAGGAAAAAGCCTGGGTGAACCGGGCGTTTTCCGCCGCGAGGATCAGGTCGCAGGCCAGGGCCAGATTGAAGCCGGCCCCGGCCGCCGCGCCGTTGACGGCGGCGACGTAGGGCTTTTTTCCGTTGAAGATGGCGGCGCCCGCCAGCCCGGCCTCGTGGACGTACCGGGCGGCGTCCCCGCTGTTGTCGAAAGCGGCGATGGTCCGCAGATCCCCGCCGGCGCAAAAGGCCCTGCCGGTCCCGGTGAGGATGACGGCCCGGACCGTTTCATCCGCCTCCGCGCTTTCCACGGCGGCAAGAAGGGCCTGGCAAAGATCCGCGGTCATACAGTTCATGTTTTCGGGACGGGCGAGCGCGATGCGCAGCACGTTTCCCAGTCGTTCGGTGATCACAGGGCTCATCGGAGGCGTCATCCTTTCCTTGGGCGTTGGGGAGTTTCGCGGCTTCGGGGGACCGGCCAAGGGGCCGGCGGGCCTGCCAGAGGCGGCATATGCAGGTCGACGAATGAAAAAATCCCATGAAAACAGGGGTTTGACCGGATCGGGAGGGCCTGTTTTGCGGAAAAGTGAAAAACTTTGTGCAATATTACCCGTCTTTTCACGAAAGAACGGCTCCCGGGGCGGAAAACGCCCCGGCCGTACTATATATAATAGTATAGCAGACAAAAGCGGAAAGGCAATACCGGATGGGACCGAAAGCGCGGCGGGAAGCCCGGGTCCCCGGCGCTTTCCTGATCCTGAGGGGGGCGGAAAGCGGGGCCCCCTGGGGCGGGTCTCCGGGGATCCCTGGAGCCGGAAAGATCCTGCCGGATCGCGTGCCGGCTGCCCCGAGTAAAAATCAACAAAAACGAAGCCTTAAAATTATTAGATCAGATAAAATTGAGGGAGCGAAGCGGGCTCCCAAGGGCCAGCCTTCGGGGACCGGCCGGAGCCGGAAAGATCCCGCTGGATCACGCGCCGGCTGCCCCGAGTAAAAACCAACAAAAACAAGGCCTTAAAATTATGAGATCCGATAAAGAGGGGGACGGAAAGCGGGTCGCCCAGGGGCGGGTCTCCGGGGACCGGCCGGCGCCGGAAAGATCCTGCCGGATCGCGTGCGAGTGCCCCGAGTAAAAACCAACAAAAACAAGGCCTTAATATTATGAGATTAGATAAAATTGGGGGGAGCGAAGCGGGCTCCCAAGGGCGGTTCTCCGGGGACCCCCGGCGCCGGATAGATCCTGCCGGGATCGCGTGCCAACTGCCTGAGTAAAAACCAACAAAAACAAAGCCTTAAAATTATGAGATCAGATAAAATTGAGGGAGCGGATACAAAAAATATTGAAACAACTTGAATTAAATGCGGATTTTTGATATGAAAAATGTGGTGGAGAAGTATCGATTCCACGCATACGGTTTCTTTTTGGACCGTTTGATTTCTTTTGCGTCCCGTCGCCGGCCGGGGGTTTCGCGAAAACGCCCCCTGCCGCGGACGGAGCCGTTATCCGGCCGCGGCCCCTTGCCGCCGCGCCGGGAAAACCGGCGGCGGAGGCCAGATCCGGCCGCCCCGGTCCCGCCGGGTCCCAAAGAAGAGAGGAGAGGGTAAAATATGGCCAGGTTTATCACCGCCAAAGAGGCGGCCGCCCTGATCGAAGACGGAATGACAGTCGCTTTCGGCGGCTTCGGATCCTATTGCGGTCCGGATGAGATCCTGCAGGCCATCGCCGACCGCTACGCGTCGGAGGGCCACCCCAAAGGACTGACGGTCACCAGCGGCATCAGCGCGGGGGACTTTCGGACGGACTGCGGGCTCAACCGCCTCAAGGCGGAGGGCCTGCTGGAGACCTTCATCAGCGGGCACGTAGCCAATCCGCCGGATATCGGCCGCATGGTGGGGGAAAACAAGATCGCCGCCTACACCCTGCCCCTGGGCGTGATGGTGCACGTCTGGCGCGCCATCGCCGGCCATAAGCCCGCGGTGCTCACCCACGTGGGGCTGGGCACCTTCGCGGATCCCCGGGTGGAGGGCTGCAAAGCCAATCAGAAGACCCGGGATCAGAACCGGGAGCTGGTGGAGGTCGTGAGGCTGGACGGCAAGGACTATCTGGCCTACAAGACCTTCCCGGTGCACGCCGCCGTCATCCGCGGCACCTACGCCGACGAGGACGGCAATATCTCCGTGGAGCGGGAAGGCGTCGGGGACTACAGCTACGAAATGGCCGCGGCCGCCCACGCCAGCGGAGGCATCGTGATCGTGCAGGTCAAAGAGATCGTAAAGAACGGTTCCCTGCATCCCAAAAACGTCAAGATCCACCGGCAGATGGTGGATTACGTGGTGCGCAATACCGATCCCATGCTGCACATGCAGAATTACGTCACCCTTCAGGACGACGCCCT
>JAEEYY010000255.1 GCA_016288355.1 Synergistes sp. | reverse complement strand
CTCCTCCCTATCCTCCCGGTACGCTGTATCACTTAAGATTCCGATATTGAGGGAGAAGAGGGAGAAAGGGGTGGATTTTTTGATAAACTGCTCCTGTTTTTGTGAAATAGATGCAGTTTTCAGGGGTAGATGCAGATAAGCAAAAAGGGCCTTCCATATCGGAAAACCCTTCCAGCATCTATGAAAATTCAATTCTTGGATTCAAATGGTGGAGATAAGGGGATTCGAACCCCTGACCTCTTGAATGCCATTCAAGCGCTCTCCCAACTGAGCTATACCCCCGCTGACAACGAAAGAGATTATACAGATTTGAAAGTACGCTGTCAAGCCTTTGCCCTTTGCGGCAGGACGCCCAGCATGCAGGTTTGTCAATCATTCTGCGCAGTGCTATTATACTAAAATCGTCCTGGTGCGGCAGACGTGCGTCCTTCGTGCGGATGACCGCGGAAAATGGACCGTAAAGAGTACTCTGTTTCAATTTTGTCGTTATTAAAGATCATTAAGATATCAGAGAAAACACAGAAAGGCGCTGAGAGAGTTATGCCGAAAAATATAGTGCTGATGGACGGGGCCGTGGGGACCAGCCTGTGGGAAAAGGCTGAGCAGAAGAAAGCGGTGTGGCATTACAATATCGAAGCCCCGAAGATAGTTGCCGAGCTGCACTCGGAATATCTCGCCGCCGGCTCTCAGATAATACTTGCAAACACCTTTGCAGCAAACGGGGCCGAAGTGGCGCGCGACAGCTCTTACACGGTGAAACAGGTCGTCGGCACAGCGATGAGGATAGCTAAGGACACTATCAACGGCAGGGCGAAGGTGGCGCTTGCGATAGGCCCGCTTACCGGGCTCCTGAAGCCTTTCGGTAAGATCTCCGCCGAAGAGGCAAAGGATCTCTTCGAAGAGCAGATAGGCTGCGGTATGGAAGAGGGGCCGGATCTTGTATATATCCAGACTTTTATGGATCTGGAGATGCTGAAGATAGCAATAAGGGCGGCCAAACATTATGACGTGCCGGTCCTTTGCTCGATGAGCTTCATGGGGGCAAACGCGGCCGGGAAGAGACCGAAGATAGCGCACACGATGATGGGCAACACTGTAAAGGCTATCGTTGCCGCGGCGACCGAGCTCAAAGTCGATGCGATCGGCATCAACTGCTCGTTAGGGCCTGTCGACGCGCTGCCGGTGCTTAAGGAATTCAAGGAAGCGACGGATCTGCCGCTGGTCTTCAAGCCGAACGCGGGAGCGCCGATAATGGGCGAAAACGGCCAGGCTGGGGCCGCATTCGATATAGAGGCTTTCGCCGACGACGTGCTGCCTGCGGTGGATGCGGGAGCTACCTATATAGGAGGCTGCTGCGGCGCAAACGCGGCCTATATCAAGCGCCTTGCGGAGAAGATCAGGGCGAAGCTGGAGGCAGAAGCTTAGTGGACTGATACCGGACTGTGAGCCGCACAAGCTGTGCCGGTGCGCCGCTGAGTTTTATCAACTGTATCGAACGGGCCGTTCCTTTCGGCCGAGACGCCGGGGGCGGCCTGTTTTTTGCAACGACAACGGTAATTGTTGAATAATTCTGAAATAACCGAAAACGACATCGGAATTACGTGATACATATGGCAGTTTAAGCGTTCTGCTATAATTATGAAAACAAATTAATAGCGCCTCTTTCGGCAAGGGAAACCGGTCGTTTTTTATTCCGGTACGGCCCCGCCACTGTAGCTCGGACGAACGCGAATTATGTCACTGGGTATTCCGGGAAGGCTCGCAAGTAGGATGATGAGGAGTCAGGAGACCTGCCGAAAAGAGTTTAAGGAGGGATCCGTTTGCGCGGGCGAACGTCTTCGCAGTGATTCGCGGCCTTTGCCGCGGGACTGCACGGTAAAGACACGGGGGATCGCTTCCGGGTCTTTTTATTTTGCCCCCGATAAGAATCCGGGGCGGTGAATATGAAAGGATGGAACAGGCTTTGAAATCATTTATACTGGCTCTCGTAATGCTTACTATCGTAATGTCCGGCGCGGCTTATGCCGGCGCGCCGAAGGACAAGCCCGACAAGGAAGGCATCCTGATCGTTGCTTTCGGAACTTCTATGCCTGAGGCTAAAAAAGCTATCGACAATCTCGTCGATTCCGCGAAGGCAGCTTTCCCGAAAACGGAAGTGCGTCTTGCCTATACGTCGAACATCATCCGCAACAAGATAGCGAAGGAGCAGAACGTCCTTATCCCGACGCCGACCTCCGCGCTTGCCCAGATGAACGACGAAGGCTTCACACATGTCTATGTTATGCCGACCCATATCATCCCCGGCGAAGAGTATGACGACCTCGCCGGCGTAGTGGACGGCTTTGCCTCGATAAAGGGCAAATACAGCTTCAAGTCTCTTAAGCTTGCCCGCCCCTATCTGTCTTGCGCCGACGACTGCGATGTGATGGCCGACGTCCTCATCAAACGCTTTGGCAGGGAACTTGCCGACAAGGGTACGGCGATCGTCCTTATGGGCCACGGTACGCCGCATCACGCAGCCAACGCGATGTACAGCCAGCTGCAGCTTTCGCTTGACAAGAAAGCTCCCGGACGCTTCACGCTCGGCACAGTCGAAGCCGCTCCGGAGATCGACGACGTGATCGCGCGCCTCAAGCACAACAAGGCTGTCAGGTCGCTTGTCATCTCGCCGCTGATGATAGTTGCAGGCGACCACGCCAACAACGACCTGGCCGACAAAGAAGACCCCGAGTCCTGGTACAGCCAGCTTAAGGACGCCGGCTACAAGAACATAAAGCCGTTCCTTGTCGGACTCGGCGAAGACGCAGAGATAGCGAAGATCTTCGTAGCCAAGATAAAGGATATGATGAAATAAAGGGATGAAGGACGCCGAAGCGCTTTCACAGCACAGGCGTATGCTCTGCCGCAGGCGCATGCGTTTTGCGGCTCTGCTCTGCTTTATGCTGTTTTTATCGGCGCTTTGGCGGCTCGGCGCGGGGGAGTGGGATATTCCCGCTTCCCGCGTGGCGGCACTGCTTGACCCTTTTATTGATGAAAGTACGCGCGCGCTGCCGGAGGCCCTCGTCGTGAGGAGCATCCGGCTGCCGCGCTTTTTGTCTGCGGTCGCCTGCGGAGGGCTTCTTGCGGTGGCGGGGGCCGTGCTTCAGGGGCTTCTGACGAATGCGCTTGCGGAGCCCTATACGCTGGGGATAGCTGCCGGCGCCGCCTTTGGCGGAGCGCTCGGTTTCTTTCTTGATTCTTATGCGGTGGTGCCGATGGCTTTCATCGGAGCGGTCTCCTCTCTCTGGTTCGTTAGCGTG
>JAEEYY010000254.1 GCA_016288355.1 Synergistes sp. | reverse complement strand
GACCGCGGGTACCTTCGCTACATTATGAAAAAAGATTTCCGCAGTTCGCTTGCGCCTGTGCGGACGCACGGCCACAGGCAGATAGGCATAAGGGATACCGATGCTCAGATACGAGCTATCGAAGAGGGATACGTAGGATATAAACTCGTGCGCAAGCATACAGAGGGCTTTCATATACTTTATGCCAGGACCGGCTGACAGACAAACCAACCATCAATAGAAAAAACTTTATTCCAAACGATACAAAACTGCCCGAACGAACTTTATATATTTTTGTTAAAACAGCTTCAGATTTAACAAAGATGCATATCCTTTTAATTTTTTTTCGCCATATGTGTGTGAAATGCTGCAGCTTCTGTTATAATGCTATGATTGAGTATAGGGCGTTGGAATACTGAAAGGGGAAAATAAATTGAAGACAGAAATAGTATCTCAGGAAAAAAACATAGTCGAAGCCAAAGCGCACTTTACCGCTGAAGAGATCGCGGGCGCCGTTAACGAGACTTACAACAAGATATCCAAAGAAGCCAATATAAAGGGCTTTCGCAAGGGCAAGGTGCCGCGCAGGGCAATAGAGCTTTATTTCCCCAGGGAAGCCGTGCTTGCGGAAACACTCGAAAAGATAGTTCCGGAAGCCGTAGATAAGATGGTAGAGGAATTTGAGCTGAAGCTTATATGCGAGCCCGAGCTCAAACCGGAAAAGATAGAGGAAGGCAAAGATTACGAATTCTCGGTCAAGTTTGAAGTGACGCCGGAGATAGAGCTTCCGGATATCGCATCGATAGAGATAGAAAAGCCGCTGTTCGAGACTACCGAACAGATGCTGGAGGATCAGGTGGCCAGTGTTTTGGATATGTACGGTGAGATAGTCCCGACATATGAAGAGCGTCCGGTCGTCAAAGAAGATTATGTCTCTGTGAAGTTTGATACGATAGTATGCTATGAGGACGGCAGTGAGAAGAAGGCTGAAGAAGCCCAGAAAACTGAACTCTTTCTTGCCGCTCCGAACGCGAGGCCCGAGGTCGTGGACGCGATAATCGGCAAGACCCCCGGGGAAAAAGTATCCGTCGAGCTTCCGCTTTCCGGACCGGAAGCGAAAAAGGATCATGCCGTAAAGAGCCGCTACGAGATCGAGATACTCGGCATAATGAAAAAGAACCCCGCCGAACTGACAGATGAAAAGGTCAAGGAGATCTCCGGCGGACGTCTTAACACAGCGGATGAGTTTAAAGCCGATGTCGAAAGACGCATGAAGGAAGCAAACGAGGCCCGCAGCGTTGAGATAATGGAAGACAACGCCGTGTTCACGCTTTGCGACAAGATCGACGTCGAGCTGCCGCAGAGACTTATAGACAACCAGAAGGCTTCCCTTAAGAAGCAGCAGGAGGAACGCCTGAAAAGGGAAAATAAAATGACCCTTGACGAATATATCGAAAAGAGCGGGATGGACAAGGGGATCTATGAGTCCGAACTGGACACTGCGGCAAGGAATATAGTAAAGCAGGCTCTCGTTCTTGAAGCAGTCGCGGACGAGAACGGTATAGAGTGCCTGCCGGACGATCTTTCCCGCGAGATCTCGACAGTAGCGAAACGAGCCGGAGTCGATGAGAAGAAATTCCAGGATTATATCTACGGAGACACGAACCGCCTCTATGATATGGCAAACAAGGTCCGCCGCCGCAAGACTCTTGATTATCTCGTCGCAACGATGAAGGTCACCGAGAAAGCCGCAGAAAAAGCGGATGAAGCCGGAGAAAAAAAGGCAGATTAGCCTATGAGCTATTACGTCCCGTTTGTAGTAGAGCAGTCAGGCCGCGGCGAACGTTCCTACGATATATACAGCCGTCTGCTCAAGGACAGGATCGTCTTTCTGGGCACCGAAATAGACGACGCTGTGGCGAATGTCGTCGTGGCGCAGCTTCTCTTTCTTGAGAGCGAAGACCCGGACAAAGACATATCTCTTTATATAAACAGCCCCGGCGGCTCGGTAACAGCAGGACTTGCAATTTACGATACGATGCAGTATATACGTCCGAATGTTTCCACGATATGCCTGGGTATGGCTGCCAGCATGGGCGCCGTGCTGCTTACGGCCGGCGCCGCAGGCAAACGTTACGCGCTGCCGAACGCCAAGATAATGATACATCAGCCTATGGGCGGCATGCAGGGACAGGCTTCGGATATCGAGATACACGCCAAAGAGATACTGAAAACCAAAGAGCTTCTTAACGGTATACTGACTAAGCATACCGGGCAGCCGCCTGAAAAGATAGCTGCCGATACTGACAGGGACTATTACATGACGTCAGCAGAAGCTCTTGCCTATGGACTTGTCGATAAGATAATAGAAAAAAGGTAAAGACGCAGACACATTTAACGAGGGGATTCCTTTTTGGAATCTCCTCATTTCTGCGAGAGGTGCTTCGTAAATATGGAAAAAAACGGCAGCAAAGACTCTTCAAACGAAAAGATAAAGAGCAGGAGAGGGCGCTGTTCATTCTGCGGCAAGTCTCAGGATGAAGTGCCGAGACTTTTTGCCGCGCCTCAGGGAAATATATATATCTGTTCCGACTGTGTGCATATATGCAGCATGATGATAAGGGACAGCGAGCCCCAGCAGGATCTCGGCCGCATGTATCACGACCCGGGCGCGATGTTTCTTCCCGAACTGGAAAAGCTTCCCAAACCTCATGAGATAAAAGAGTACCTTGATCAGTACGTTATCGGACAGAATCAGGCAAAGAAAGTCCTTTCCGTCGCTGTATACAATCATTACAAGAGAATATTGAACCCGGCGGATGAGAATGACGACGTCGAACTGCCGAAGTGCAATGTGCTGCTCGTAGGTCCTACCGGTAGCGGCAAGACGCTGCTTGCCCAGACCCTTGCGAGACGGCTGAGCGTCCCCTTTGCGATGACGGACGCAACTACGCTCACCGAAGCCGGATACGTGGGAGAGGATGTTGAAAATATCCTGCTGCGCCTTCTTCAGGCAGCCGATTTTGATATACAGGCAGCGGAACGCGGCATAATCTATATAGATGAGATTGACAAGATAGCCCGTAAATCCGAATCCACGTCGATAACCCGCGACGTGTCCGGAGAAGGGGTGCAGCAGGCGCTGCTTAAGATAATAGAGGGCACCGTCGCGAATATCCCGCCCAAGGGAGGACGCAAGCATCCGGCTCAGGAGACCATCCCGATGAATACGCAGAATATCCTGTTTATATGCGGCGGCTCTTTTGACGGGCTCGATAAGATCATTGCCCAGCGCACAAGTGAAAAACAGCTTGGCTTCGGCTCTGAGATAAAATCAAAGAAAAGCATGGACAGCAGCGGAGAACTGCTGAAAAAACTGGAACCGGAAGATCTCCGTATGTTCGGGTTCATACCTGAATTCATCGGGCGTCTTCCTGTCCTTGTATCGCTTGACCCTCTCTCTGACGAGGATCTGGTGCGCATACTCAGGGAACCGAGAAATGCTCCGCTCAAACAGTACAAAAAACTCTTCTCCCTTGAAGGCATTGAGCTTGAATTTACCGATGAGGCCGTGGAAACTATCGCACATAAGGCCGTAAAGCTCAATACCGGCGCGCGCGGACTGCGTACCATCCTGGAGAAGCTGATGCTTGACCTTCAGTACGAGATACCGAATAAAACTCCTTCGATAAAGTCTCTTACGGTCACCAAAGAAGCCGTAGAAGGAACTGAAAACCCTCTAATGGAGAGTGCTCCTGTTGCTGCCGCAGAGTAGTGGAAATATAATCGTCGTACCTGTGGTCCCGGTCAGGGATCTGATCGTTTATCCCGGAATCGTTTCGCCTCTTTTCGTCAGCAGGCCGAGATCCGTTCATGCTGTGGAGGAGGCGGCGGAGCGCGACCGCATGATTTTTATAGTCGCTGAAAAAAGACCCTATTCCGAAACGCTTACGTCCGGCAGCCTGTATCAGGTCGGCACACTCTGTAAGATGCTTCAGAATATCCGCCTCCCCGACGGCATGCTAAAGGTAGTTGCCGAAGGAGTCTGCAGAGCGAGAAGCGTGAATATCTCCGAAGATGGTTCATATATGCTGGCCTCACTGAAGCCTCTCGACAACACCGGCAAAACCGCATCTGCCGATTTCTCGCCTGCCGTAAGAGCGCTTATGAGGGCCGTGCTCAGCGAATTTGAGATCAATGTCAGCCTTGATTCGAAGCTGCCTGACGAGATATACAACTCCGTCAGGGAGATAAAAGAGGCTGCTGTCCTGAGCGACGTGATAGCTTCCCACTGCCGCTTTGATACCGCAAAGAAGCAGCTGCTGCTTGAGACCCCCGATGCAGGAGAACGTCTTGAGCTTCTTCTGAAGATGCTTGTTGCTGAGAACGAGCTTCTGGGCCTTGAAAGAAGCATTGAGGAAAAAGTGCGCGCAGAGCTTGAAAAAGAACAGCACAATTATTATCTGCGTGAAAAGCTTAAGGTGATAAGCAGGGAACTTGGCGAAGACGGCACCGCAAACGAAGCGGAGGAAATGAAAAAATCCGCGTCAGAGTCAGGCATGCCTGATGACGTCCTTGAAAGGGTAAATAAGGAGATCGCGCGTTTTGCCAAGCTGCAGACTTTTTCGCCTGAAGCAGCCGTTGCACGCTCCTATATAGAAACGCTGAACGAGCTCCCGTGGAACAAGTCTACAGAAGACTGCCTCGATATATGCAACGCAAGAAAAGTGCTTGAAGAAGACCATTACGGGCTCGAAGACGCTAAAAAACGTATACTTGAATACCTTGCGGTAAAAAGCCGCGCGGGTTCAAAAACAAGAGCTCAGGTCATATGCTTCGCAGGCCCCCCCGGCGTGGGAAAGACCTCTCTCGGCCGTTCGATAGCGCGTGCGGTGGGACGCAAATTCATAAACATATCGCTTGGCGGCATGAGGGATGAGGCAGAGATAAGAGGCCACAGAAGGACCTATGTCGGCGCGCTGCCCGGGCGTCTGATCCAAAAGATCAAGCAGTGCGGGGTGAACAATCCTCTTATACTTATGGATGAGATAGACAAGCTCGGCTCCGATTTCAGAGGGGATCCGTCATCAGCGCTGCTGGAAGCGCTTGATCCTGAGCAGAACTGGCACTTTGTCGATAATTTCCTTGAAGTGCCCTTCGATCTGAGCAGGGTGATGTTCATAACGACCGCCAACAACACCGCCACGATACCGAAGCCGCTGCTTGACAGGATGGAAGTTATCCGCCTTCCCGGCTACGTTATGGAAGAGAAAGTAAATATAGCAAAGCGGCATCTGCTGCCCAGGGTACGCGCCGAACACGGACTTGAAAAGGAGCAGATGAAGATATCGGACGCCGTTCTCAAAGAGATGATCTCTTCGTATACGCTGGAGGCCGGCGTCAGAGGGCTTGACCGCGAGCTTTCAAAAATAGCAAGAAACAGAGCAGTT
>JAEEYY010000253.1 GCA_016288355.1 Synergistes sp. | reverse complement strand
GATATCTTTCTCGGCAGCCCCGGGGAGCCGGGAAGCTATTATCTTCTTTGCTTCGGCCTCACTTATCTGCTTTACCAAAGTGTTTTGTTCCTTCTGGAAAGCCGGCGTGCTCTTGGAGGAGAACTCGTAGATCCGGCCGGTAACGGCGTCGATCTCGTACTCATATCTCACGCCGTTCGCCAGGAATACCAATTCATATTCGGTTCTGCCGTAACCGTACTCCTGTTCAAACTTCATCTTTGTAAAACTCGCCGCCTGCTGCGGAACCCCGGCATGCTTCAGCGCTATCTCCTTGGCCTTTGCTTCACCTATATACTGTTCCGCCGCAGAGGCAGAGACCGCCGAAATAAGCATTAATGCCGCAGCGACTAAAATTGCCGTTTTTTTCATGTATATATTCCTCCTGATGCTTTCAGTCGTTTTTTATTTAAAAACACTATAAAAAGCATTTTATTAGTCTTTACTATAAATGACAAGCATAAAATATCGGCTGCCAAAAGTCTCTGAAAATGAAGCCGTTATCCAAAGGAATTGTTATTCAAGGTCAGCAGCGGACGCGTTAATAAAACAGGCCCCGGGAATGTGCCCCGGGGCCTGCAGACTGTTTTATCGACTGAACGTTAAAAAGTTATTACGCGGCCTCTTCAGTTTTTCCGGACATAGCCTTAACGAACCAGTCTTTCCCTTCGACGAGGCGCGAGATCATAAGCGCGGAGCAGGTATCTCCGGTCGCGTTGACCATCGTTGCGGCCGGGTCGACAAGGAAGCCGATCGTCGCGATGATCGGGAAAGCTTCCGGCGGGAAGCCGTAGAGGCTTACTATAAGCATCTCACCGACAAGACCTCCTCCGGGGATACCGGAAAGAACGACGCCGGAAAGCACCGCCACCGCAACAGCGGTCGCCATCGTGCCGAAGCCGGTAAAGGGAATGCCGAAGATTCCGAAGAGGAAGGATATCTTAAGAATACCGGAAAGGCAGGATCCCTCCATATGAGCCGTGGCTCCGATAGGAAGAACTATCTCGCTGATGTCGTGCGGGATGCCCATGCTGTTTGCCGCTTCAAGGTTGATAGGCAGCGTGGCCGCGCTGCTGCCGGAGCCGAGAGCCATTATTGCCGGCGGGATGATGCGGCTCCAGAAGGTGCGTACGCCGTGTCCGTTCGTGCCCCACCATGAGTAGATCGTGAAGGCTATGAAGAAATAAGCGAAAGTCACGACATGGTAGACGACCATCGAGCGGAAGTATGCGCCGAGAAGCTGCGGGCCGTAGTCGCCGACGAGTGTCGCAAAGTAAGCGGCAAGGCCTATAGGGGCGTAGTACATAAGATATCTTACCATCTGCAGCAGGGCGTCGGCCGCGACAGCGATGCTGCGTCCGAACTCACGTCCGCGCTCACCGAGAGACTGCAGGCAGAAGCCGAAGAATATCGTGAAAATAATGAGCGGCAGCATTGCGCGGCGCGACAGCAGACCAACGAAATCATCTGTTGTGAAAGCCTTTACCACCTGCTCTGCAGTGCTGAAAGCCTTAAGCTCTTCCGGAGCCTGGAGCTGCAGGACCGTGCCCTGTGCCGGCGGGAAGAGCGCTACCGCGATGAGCATAAGGACAGCAGCTATTGCGCCGGTGACCGCGAATACAAGGACGAGGTTCCTCATGACCTTGCCGAGACGCTCCATCGACGACATAGACGCCACCGCGCTGCATATCGTCGTGAAAACGAGAGGCACGACGACCATGAACATCGCGTTCACGAAGAGATCTCCGAGCGGCTTGAGGACCAGGGCCTTTTCTCCCATGACCGAGCCGATGATGCAGCCGATCACTATCGCAATGATCAGAATGATCGGGAAACGATAAGACTTCCATACGCTGTTCTGTTCCGACATTAAAAACTCTCCTTCCGTAATACGGGTAAAAGTTTTTATATATATAGCCGGGTATCCTGACATACGCGGCTTTGTCGCAGCACAAATACGCTACTCCGTCGGATTATATCACAACATTACGTTTAAATGTCAGCTAAAACAGAAAATTTCGAACAAAAATTAATAAAATCGGCAAATTTTTACACATCAGAGGCAAATTTTTGCTAATATCCGGTTTTTGGGCAGAAATTCGGCTGAGTTTTTTGACCGTGATATCGTTTATTCATGGATTTGAGAAAATAAACAGCAATTCATATCGACCCTTCGCGTCGAAATTCCGCCATATCAACATATATAATATTAGGGAAAGTATAATGTTAAAACGCGAAGCGGTATGAACACAGCTGTTATAAAATGTGGCCGGCGTCACGCCCGCAGCCATGCCCGAATACGGACGGCGCCCGGTCTTCAGATCTCAAAAAAGGGGAACCGGTCATGAAAGGAATACGCGCGTCCCTGCTGCTTACAGCGGCTCTTCTGATCTTCTTCTCCGCAGTCTGCGGCTGCGCGGGCGCACACGGCACGTCCGGCAGCGGCGTAAATCTCCGAAATACGTCAGCAAAAAGCTCCCTGACCGGATATGAGAACAGGCTCTTTGACAGCAGTCACGTCCATGCCGTAGATATAGCGATATCCGGAAAAGACTGGGCAAAGCTGCTTAAAGACCCCCTCGCGAAGAAAAAATTCCGCGTAAGCGTCACGATAGACGGTGAACGCTTTAAAGACGTCTCATTCTCGACCAAGGGGCGCTACAGCCTCCGTTCCGTAGCAGACGACACGAAGAGCATCCGCTACAGCTTCAAAGTCGTCTTCGACAAATATAACAGAGATCAGAGCTATTACGGTCTTTGCGATCTGCTCCTGAACAATAACACGGCAGACGCCACCAGTATGAAAGACTATCTCAGCTATGGGATATTCCGCAGGACACAGGTGCCGGCCCCGCTTTGCAGCTACGTATGGCTTACGATCAACGGAAGGGATCACGGGCTCTATCTTGCTGTGGAAGATATCGGCCCCTCATTCCTTGAGAGAACAAGCAAGGGGCCAGGCATGCTGTACAAACCTGAAGCAAAAGACCTGCCGGCCCATAATGAAAAACAGCCTGGAAACACAGTTTCGTATCCTGCCCACAGAGGCGCCGACCTTGTATACACTGATGATAATATCGACAGCTACTCCGACATTTTTGACAATGCCGAAACTAAAGCGGATAAAGAGGACAGGCAGAGGGTCATTGCCGCACTGAAGCTCCTGTCGGGGGGCAAAGCAGATCTGTGCGTTGATACTGATGAGGTCATACGCTACTTCGCGGCTCACAACTTCGTACTGAATTACGACAGCTACACCGGTATTATGCTGCACAACTACTATCTGTACGAAAACAACGGGATCCTATCCATGTTTCCCTGGGACTACAACCAGGCTTTCGGAGGCGGAGCAGAAAGAGGGACCGTGACTTCCGACGCGACGGAACTGCTCAACAGCGGCATCGATACACCGCTTTCCGACACAACGGCAGACGCCCGTCCGATGTGGAAGTGGATCGTTTCGGGCAGCAGATATCTGAAAGCGTACCATGACGTTTTTGACGCGATCGTCGGCAGTTACTTCGAGTCGGGTGAATTCTGCCGGGAGATCGACGCCCTTTATCAAATGCTGCTGCCGTATGTTGAAAAAGACCCTACAGCGTTCTATACCGCGGAAGAATTTAAGACCGCATACCGCACGATAAGAGAGTTCTGCCTGCTGCGCGCAAAGAGCATCCGGCTTCAGCTTGAAGGAAAGCTTTCGTCGTCAAGCCGGGGACAAAAAGCATCGGAGCGCGTAGACGGTTCGGCTCTCTGCGTCCGGGATATGGGGACCATAGAGCAATAAGACGCTGCAGAAACAGAGCGGCATACCGAATAAAAAAGCAGAAAAAAGCGCCCTTACAGGCGCTTTTTATTATGCAGCGGTCTCGGGGCGCGGACTTTCTGCCCTCAGGCTTCCGTCAGTCGTACTGCTTATATATCCCGGCGGCTCTTTTCTTTTCCGAGTTCGCGCTGAGGTATGTGCCTTCAGTGACGTTGACGTAGCCTTTTTTGCTGACGATATTTTTTATATGCCCTAAATTCGGGCAGCGGTCATGATGATAGTTGTCGGTGACCATGCAGGAAGAAAGATGCACGGCGACCTCGTCTTTTTTTATCCCGGTCTTTTTCAGCAGCTTCTTTGAAAAATGCTCAAGTTTCATCGCAAGCCCTGTGCCGCAGCAGCCGCCGCAGGTCAGAGCAAGGTATCGCACCCCGTGCTCATAGCCGCGGTCCTTAAAAAAGCCCTCACGGTTGTAGAAACTGTCCGTACATGCAAAACCGCTGCATCTTTCACGCGCTTTGTCACACTGTATGATAAGAACATATTTTATTGCCACCAGCACCGCCTCCTGTCGTTTAATAAGTGTTTTTATTATACCTTTTACCGCGGCTCTTCCTCAAGAAGAGGCAGGCTTTCGGCAGCCCCCCGTGCGGGGTCCTTTACCGTTATCCCTGCCTCCGCAGAATTTCCGAAGCTGTCTGCCGCGGCTATCACATGTTTGCCGGCGGTCATCCTCCAGGACGGCGTCTCCGAGCCGTTTTTCTCAATAAGAACGCCGTCGGCAAACCAGAATATCTCTCCCTGTCCGCCGGAAGATGAAAGCGGAAGCATCTCAGCTCCCTTTCTTTTTATGTATAACGCGCCGTTCTTGGGCGATGTTATCTCAAGCTTCGCGTATTCCTTTCCGCCGCGCGACGCCCGCCAGCGTTCAAGCTTTTCTGTCCACGCTGTCACCGCCCTGCCGCCCGAATATTTATGCATAGTGCACGGCGTGTTGTCGGTAACGCCTTCTATCACATAATCACGGCGCACCCCGCTGCAGTACTGGTTTCGCGGAGCTCCCGACAGCGGGCAGAGCTCTTTTTTCACGACATTGGAAGGAGCCTCGAACCACGGCTCGTTTTTTTCGGTTATCCTGAGCATTACCGCGGCGGCGGCAGGCGCTGCGACCTTAAGTCCCACAAGGGTGCGGTGCTGGGTGCCGCGGGGATCGCCGAACCATACTACAAGAGTATATTTTTTAGTGAGCGCCGCGCACCACGCATCGCGCAGCCCGTAGGAGGTGCCTGTCTTCAGCGCGATTCTTTTTCCGTCCGCCTCAGCGTCGGCAAAGGCGCGGAGGTTATTACGCACACCCTTAAGTATGTCGAGCGTAAGAAACGCCGCGGCGGGAGACATGGTCTGAACGCCTTCTTCCTGCCTGCTTTCTTCATTCCATTTCAGACGCGGCAGATTCCCACCCCTAGCAAGCGCGGAATAGGCACGAGCCGTCTCGGCAGGCGTGACGCCGCAGCCGCCGAGAGCAAGGCTCTCACCGTAATAGGATGCGCTGCGCGTCAGCCGTGAAAAACCTAAAGCACGCAGGAAGGCCAGCACGTTTTCCGCGCCTGACATACGGAATACTTCCACCGCAGGCGCGTTAAGCGACTCGGTAAGCGCGTAGCGCGCGGAAACAGGCCCCCGGTAAAGACGGTCGAAATTTCTGACGCCGTCTCCGCCGCCGTCGTCGGGGACGTCGCTCAGCATGGAAGCGGGAGCACGTTTGCCCATATCAAAGGCAAGCGCGTATATAAAAGGCTTCAGCGCGGAGCCCGGGGAGCGTACGGACTGCGCACAGTCGACCCAGGCCGTGTCGCTGCCGCTGCCTTCACGGGCATTTCCGACATAGGCGCGCACCGAGCCCGTTTCGTTTTCTATCAGTATGGCACAGGCTGTGATTCCGCTGTCCGGATTAAGACGCCTTTTAAGTTCGGAAACGACCATGTTTTGAAGTCCGGCATCGATCGTGGAGCGAAAGCGTCCGTAGCGGTCGGCCGCGGAACTTCCTCCTCCGAAGCGCAGCGCTGCCGACGCTGTCTGCACACCGCTGCCGTCTGCCGTGAAGCGGCTGCCCGGCAGCGGTTCCTTCCTGGCGCGGCCGGCCTCTTCTTCGCTTACCAGCCCGCGCTCGCAGAGCGTATCTATTATTCTGTCACGCAGCTTTGCCGCACGTTCCGGATGCCTGTCGGGACGGTAATAAGCCGGTCCCCTGAGCACGCCGGAAAGAAGCGCCGCCTCCGCCAGCGAAAGTTCCCTTGCCGGTTTGCCGAACCACAGGCGCGCCGCAGCCTCCACGCCGCGTATGTTTCCGCCGAACGGAACGTTGTTCAGATAGGTCTCGAGTATCTGTTCCTTATCAAGAAAAAACTCCAGCGCGACAGCCTGGATAAACTCGACGATCTTTGCGGCCGGGGTCCTGGGACGGTCAAAAGAGAGGCGTATCGTCTGGCTCGTTATCGTAGAAGCACCGGATACTACCCTGCCGTGCACAGCATTCTGATATGAGGCACGCAGCAGCGCAAAGAGATCTATGCCTCCGTGCAGCCGGAAACGCCGGTCTTCGAGCTGCACGACCGCACGCGGCATGATCTCCCCCATCTCGGAAATAGGTATCGGCAGACGCCACTCTCCTGCCGGCGAGAGAAAGCCGCGCATATATTTCCCGTTCCGGTCGGTAACGACCGTTGACGCCGGACGCGCTGTGACCGCATCCAGCGGGAACGTAAGAATGAGGAACGCGCGTGCGGCAAATATAAGAGCAATAATTACAAAGAACAGACGCTGAGAAAACGGCCGCTGTCTGAATCTTTTACAGGCTGCAGCCGTCTTCTCAAAAAGCAGGGATATTTTTTTATTTACCGTCATTCACTGTGATACGGCCGCCGCCGTTCACGCTCGAGATCCCGCCGTCATACATGCATTCGGCATATATCTGCGGGACAGTGAACGTCCCGGGAGTCACCGCGCGGAGAGAATAACGCCACGTAAGCGGCTTTTCCAGTTCCTCGATAAAAAGTATCAGCCTGTCGTCGCGCGCTTCGCAGCGTACGCCGGCGGGAGCCGTTTCGGCGTCGGCGAGCCGCTGGTTTTCTATCTCAAACCCGGCCGGGAGCGGGAGGACAGCCGCTACCGCGCGCAGTTTACCCGCCTTGGGAGCTACGGTAACTTCCGCTGTGACAGCCTCTCCCTGTTCAACTTTGTCGGTTATATCTTTGCCGCCTCTTGTCATTAGCTTCTGACGTATAGAAATGCCGTTATCCTTTGCGGGGACGCTGCCTTCCGGTATGTACGACAGGCTCCATGACGCGTAGAGCTGCGCCTGACCACTGTTTTTCACAGTATAGCTTCCGATGCCGGAAAGCTGTGCACTGCGCTGTTTTTCATCGACAGAGACCTGTTTCCCGCCGGCTCCGGCAAGCAGACCTTCCGGTTTTCCTTCACGCGGACGCCCCTCTATCCAGCGTCCGAGCGCAGCGACTGCAAAACCGCCCTCCTGGGTGCTGCAGCTTCCGCGATCCGCAAGAAGTTTAAGAAGCGCTTCCGCGCGGGCCGCGGCGTCCGGTGAGGCCGGATCGATGTAGACCGAGGCAAGCAGTCCGAGCGCTTCATCACGCAGCGCCGAGCCGTAATTTTCGTCGCGTCCCGGCATTTCTTTGATAGGAACGCCCTTCTCCCCTATTATCTTTTTTGCTTCGCCCTTCTCCCCGGCGGCGGCATATGCACAGGCAAGCAGCAGCCGTCCTGCCGGTTCCGTCTCTCCTATGCGGTTTCTTATGCTCTCCATCCAGCCCAGCGGCGGTTCTCCGGCAAGAGTAAGGACAAAAGCGGCATATGCACGCCGCGTAAGCACCGCCCGCCACGCTTCGTCGCTGTCACCTTCCGGCATCGCCGTAAGCAGCAGCCGCACATAGTCGGCCGCAGACGAAAGCGTCTCTTTTGCAACATTTACGCCCATACGGCGGGCCTCAAAGAGGAAATGCGCGGCATACAGGCTTTCCCACGGATATGAGCGCCCCTCCCCGCCCCAGCGCGGGAAGCCGCCGTCATAATTCTGCGATCTGACTATCTTGTCGACACGCCTGAGAAGCGCTGCCTTATCAGCAAGCGCCGGGTCGATATCTTTTACAAGTTCCGGCTGGACCAGCAGAGGCCATGCCGAGGAGACGGTCTGCTCTATGCAGCCGTACGGGTAAGTGATAAGGAATTCGGCAAGCGAGGAAAGAGATACCGACGGCGCGGCGGAGAGCATCACCCGTGCCGCCGCATAACCTGCTTTATGAGGATCGTCGGGCACATCAAATGAAAGAGATTTTCCCGGAGCCACCACTGCCGAATGATTTTCAGTAACGCGCGGGGCAGCCGGACGCACGGGAAGCTCCGTGACCTGGCGTATCTTTTCCGACGAACCTTCAGTCTCTGTTTCGCATATAACGTTTACCACACCCGTTCCCTTAGCGGTAAAGCTGAAAGGAATCACGGCCGATTCGCCCTTTTTGATATTCAGCGAGGCAGTGAGTTTATCATCCGTATTCAGTTCGGCCTCCGAGTTTTCGCACTTCAGCGAGAATTTGACGGAGACATCACGATCCGCGTTGTTGAATATGCGCGCCGACGAAGAGAAGCGGTCGCCGTCAGCGGCAAAGCGCGGCAGTGACAGCTCCGTCACGATATCGCCGCCTGCCTGCACCAGGCGCGCGCAGCTGCCTTCGGCTCCGGCGGTCGCAGCCACAGCCATCAGACGCACCGCACCGGAAAATTCCGGCACCTCAAGTTCCGCTTCACAGCGGCCGTCGCTGCCGCTGCGTGCTTTGACAGCCAGCGACAGCAGTCTGAATCTTCTTGCCTGCACCGGGCTTAAGCTTGACTTCATAAACGAATCCTCGCCCGCTCCGCCTCCGACAGTCCGAAGCGCCTCCGACACGCGGTCAGGGGTTATCAGACAGCCGTATACATCATATGTTTCGGTGGCAAGCTCGCGCCGCGAAGTAAAATATTCCCACGGCGCCGGGGTCGTGTAGCCG
>JAEEYY010000252.1 GCA_016288355.1 Synergistes sp. | reverse complement strand
GAGGTATGCGCCATTAACAAGATCAGGCTGATTCTTAACGCTATAAAAGAAGAGCTCTTTCCGCTGACCGAGAAAATGACAGCGCGCGGCAACCATATCTTCGGAGGGCTGGTGCTCGATAAGAAGAGCCTGCGCGTGATAACCGCCGGCAGCAACGACCGTGTCGAAAATCCGATATACCACGGAGAGATCGATACGATAAGACGCTTTTTCGCGGACAAGAGCCATCCTGATCCGTCTGAGTGCATATTCGTGGCAAGCCACGACCCCTGTCCGATGTGCATATCCGCCATTTCATGGGCCGGCTTCAACGAGATATGGGTCCTCTTCGACTATGAAGACGTAAAGAAAAAATTCGGCATGCCGGTCGATCTTACGATGTACAAAGAGGTATTCGGCGCTGCCGGCGCTTCGGACGATAATACTTTCTATCATAAGTATTATATTAAGGAAGAGGCCAAAAAGCAGGAAGACTCCCGTGATCTGATGAATGTGATAGCGGATCTGGAAGCGATGTACGACAAGCTGCCGGTGCAGGATTTCAGCTACCCCGGAATGTAAGGTCTGCACGCGCAGGAGCCGCGGAATGCAGGATAAAATACTGACGGCGCCCCGTAAGGGCGCCGTTTTTTCTGACTTTTATCTTTCTGATCTTTTCTTTAAAATGCTCTTTATCACAGGAAGCAAAAAAAGAGCGCCGGCGGCAAACAGTGACAGGATACCGCCGTGCGCGGCGCTGCAGCCGCCGCTTCCGCCCGACTTCTCCCTGACCTCAAAGGAGAGAGTGGCCGAGCTGTAGTTCTTATCTCCGAGATCCAGCATAGCCGCAACAGTATGCCTCCCCGCGGCATCCGGGGTATATGAGAATATGCCGTCTTCATCTGTCGGTCTTTCAAGCTTTTTAAGATTTTCCGGACCCTCTTCTCCAATAAATATCGGGCTTCTGTCATAGGCATATTCTATCTCCGCTCCGGCCCATGCTTCTCCCTTATGAAGCAGCCTGAAGCGGACGGGGACGCCTGCGGCTGCTCCCGCAAGGTCAGACAGAGGGACTATCTCCGTCACGTCATCGCCGCCTGCGGGCTTCATGGAAAGACGGTCAAACGCCGTATTGAATATATGTTTGCTGAAACCTGTGTAGCTCATCATGTCGGGGATATCCATACGTGTGCGGCAGGCCGCGGTCACAGTGCCCTCTTTTGTTATGACCGGCGCGGCAAGGCGCGAGTCCGTCCCCTTTACTTCTGTCCCCTCCGGGTCGTCATAGGCGGCAAACATATCAGTGATATCTTTTTCCGTGCCGTCGCTGTAGATCAGTTTGCCGCTTAACATCTCCCGGTCAGGCGTCAGTCCCATAAAGCTGTAGTCATACTGAGCCTGCGTGCTTATGTGCGTGAAAGATACAATAACCGAATGTCTGCTCCCGACTTCAGTACGTGAGACCTTCGGCAGCACGCTGAAATAATGAGCCTCCGCGCCCGGTGCGAACATGAATAACGCGCATGCAAGCGCGAGGAGAGACGTGACCAGCCTGTTTTTTACAGTTATTTGAAGCCGCTTTTCCATATGTGGTACCTCCTGGGGTTATTAATTAGCATATGCTAACTATCTGAATATAACATCCGCGGCAGCACATGTCAATAAGGCTAAAGCGATAAAATGCTTAACTATTTATCGTCACTGAGCCCACATGGTTTAAATAATTTGAAATACGTATTTACTGATATGCAGTTTAACAAAAATATATGCTGCACGCCGGCCAAAAAAAGAGGGGGACATAAAAGCCCCGCCTCTTTGTTATGCAGACAAACAGAGGCTAACCTCTGCTTATATTTACAGCATATCAGGCAGCTTTTCCAGATATTCTGCCCTTTCTTTTTCGAAGAAAGCGAGCTTTTCCCCGGCGCGTTTTATCTGGGCGCGCACCTGACGCGGGGACGTTCCGCCTGCCGTGTCGCGGCGCTCCATGGACTTGCGCGGCGTAAGCAGCGGCAGAAGACTCTCCTCCGTCTCAGGTATCAGCGCCTGCCACTCAGCCAGAGTAAGTTTGTCGAGAGCACGGCCGTTCTCTATGCACCAGCGCACCGCATGCCCCACCTTTTCATGCGCGCTGCGGAAAGGCACTCCGCGCAGCACAAGGTATTCGGCCACGTCGGTCGCAAGTATCAGCCCGTCCGAAAAACCGCGCGCGGCTCTTTCCTCATCTATCCCGACCTGTGAAAGAAGCGCGGGCAGGACCGTAAAAATTCCTTTGAGGCAGTCTATGGTGTTAAAGAGGCCGCGCTTGTCCTCCTGGAGGTCGCGGTTGTAGGTAAGGGGGATGCCTTTAGTCATCGTGAGCAGATCGACCAGCGCTCCGGTGAGCTGCCCGGCCCTGCCGCGCAGAAGCTCCAGAACGTCGGGGTTCTTTTTCTGCGGCATGATGCTTGAGCCGGTGCAGAAGGAATCCGGCAGCTTCAGCCAGCCGAACTCAGAGCTGAAATAGATGATCAGATCTTCGGAAAGGCGGCTGACATGCCCGCCGAATACCGCGGCGAAGTAGAGTATATCCATAAAATGGTCGCGGTGAGCGACCGTATCCATGCTGTTTTCGGTAAGGCGCGAGAACCCCATATCTTTCCGTGTGAACTCCCGGTCAAGCGGCAGCGTCGAACCGGCAAGCGCACCGCAGCCGAGCGGAGATTCGTCCACCGCGTCGTAGGCGGCTGCAAGACGCTTTGCGTCGCGCAGGAAGGCCTGCGCGTGAGCCATCCAGAAATGCCCCATCGATACCGGCTGGGCCTGCTGCAGGTGCGTATAGCCGGGAATTACGGTATCGGCATGTTCTTCGGCTTTTTTAAGCAGCACCGATATCAGCGTCTCAAGCCCCTGCCATATCTCCAGCAGCTCGCGGCGCAGATAGAGGCGAACCGTCGTATTCACCTGATCGTTGCGGCTGCGCCCCATATGCAGGCGCGCGCCGGTCTTGCCGCACTTTTCCGTCAGACGGGCTTCGATGTTCATATGCACGTCTTCAAGTGAGACCTTCGGCGTGAATTCACCGTTCTTTATCTCTTCGGATATCTCCCTGAGCCCCTTTTCTATCAGCGCTGCCTCATCCTCTTTGAGCAGCCCGGTATGGGCAAGCATCCTGACATGCGCTATGCTCCCGCGTATATCGGCCGCGGCCATGCGCCAGTCCAGATCCAGCGACTGGGTAAAATTGACCACTGCCTCGTCAGTATCCTGCGCAAAACGTCCCTTCCACATCAATGCCACTTCCCTTTTTACGCGTTTCGGCCTTTAAGGCTTTTGAAATTATACATCATACACGCATATCAAATTATAGGCCGCAGAGCTGCGTGCTGCCTGCTTTTGCGGAAAAACGAGCCGTTTTTCAAAAAGACTTGACTAAAAAAAGATTTTTCTATATACTTTCCCGTGTTAAGCGCCGGGGTGGTGGAAATGGTAGACACGCACGTTTGAGGGGCGTGTGGGGCAACCCGTACGAGTTCAATTCTCGTCTCCGGCACCACTTTTAAAAGAAGCAGAGACCGCCTTTTACGCGGTCTCTTTTTTATATCTGCCGGACCCCGCGGCTAAAAGGAAAAAGCCGTCAACGCATAAACAGCTTCTGCCGGCCTGCCGCGCGGCCCGCCGGCTTGACCCGCTCCGGATTTAATGATATTTTATCTCCGTGCCATGTATCCCCGGGATGCTCCACGAAGGAGTCACGCCGCATGAAGCGGCAGCCGCACGGATCGGGCCCGGACAGTCACAGACGGATATTTTGAATGTCGGCCACGAAGGCTTTTTCTTTTTTGAAAAAAAGCCCGTGGCCTTTTTATTTGGAGGGATAATTATGCATATGGCAGACGCTTTGCTTTCTCCGGCCGTTGCCGTCACGATGTGCGCGGTCTCCGGCGCCGCGGTCGCCTATTCGGCCGCGAAAATGAAAAGAGATGAGCTGTCGGAAAACAAGCTCCCGCTCACTGCCGTCGCCGGGGCCTTTGTATTCGCGGCCCAGATGATCAATTTTACGATCCCGGCCACAGGCTCAAGCGGACACATCGGCGGGGGGATGCTCCTTGCCGCGCTTGTGGGCGGGGACGCGGCCCTGGTGGCCATTACGGCAGTCCTGCTGATACAGGCATTCTTCTTTGCCGACGGAGGCCTTTTGGCTCTCGGCTGCAATATTTTCAATATGGGCGTGATACCCTGCCTCGTGGTCTATCCGCTGCTCTTCAAGCCGCTGATGAGAGGAGGCTCCGTCCAGAAAAAGCTCCTGCCGGCCGCTGTGATATCTTCGGTGATCGCGCTTCTGGCCGGAGCGTTCTCTGTCGTCCTTGAGACCACGGTTTCCGGCATAGCCGAGCTGCCTTTTTCGACGTTCGTGATGCTGATGCTGCCGATACACCTGGCAATAGGCATAGTCGAGGGTCTCGTGACCGGGGCGGTGCTCTCGTTCGTTTGGAAGACACGTCCCGAATCTCTGGACTGCGCGGATGTAATGGGCGGGGGAAGCTCAATGAAAACGCTTATTGCCGCCTTTACAGTTCTTGCCCTTTTCTGCGGCGGCATCCTCTCCTCGTTCGCTTCCGCCTATCCCGACGGACTGGAATGGTCGGTATTTAAAGCTACCGGCAAAGAGGAACTGGAGGCCTCCGGGGAAATTTTTGACAAATCAGCGGCGCTGCAGGAACGCAGCTCTCTGATGCCGGACTACGAATTCAAAGACGGGGGCGGCACTGCCGCAGCCGGCGTGATCGGCTCCGCCGCTACCTTTGCCGTAACCGCCGCAGCCTGCGCTCTGCTGTACAGACGCAGAAAGAACGCCAACTGACGTACAAGGCTTAAATGTCCGACCTGCGCGCCGCGCTCAGCGATATTTATTCGCTCGAAGAGCTTTCCGGAGGAACTTCCGCGATACATTCCATAGACGCACGCGCCAAGATCGCCGGGAGCCTCTTTTATATCGCGGTGCTGCTCTCATTCGGGAGATATGAGCTTTCGGCGCTGATCCCTTTCCTGGCCTGCACGGCCGCTGCTTCGGCGGCGGCCGGCATACCTCCGCGCCTGATACTGAAGAGGAGCGCGGCAGCGCTGCCATTTTGCTTTTTCGCCGCGGTCTCCTCATTATTCTTTGACAGAACGCCGCTCTTTTCACTGATGGGAAGAGATATTTCCGGAGGGTGGCTGATATTTTTTTCTATCCTGCTGCGCTCTTTCATCTGCGTCTTCTCTGTTCTCATACTCATAGCAACGACGCCGATGCACGAGATAACGCGCGCGCTGCGCTGCCTGCACGTCCCTGAGAGCCTTGTCTTCCTTTTCGAAATGACCTGCCGGTATGCCGGCACAATAGCAGAGGAAGCCCTTTCCATGCGCACGGCATACGCGCTGCGGGGAGGAAGTCTGAAAATGGGCGATATGGGCTCTTTCGCCGGACAGCTTCTTCTGCGCTCGCTTTCACGCGCGGAACGGATCAGCTGGGCGGTAAAGTGCCGCGGAGGCCTGTGCGGAAGGATCGGCGGCAAAAGCCCGCTGCGGCGTAAGGACTTTATTTTTTTGGCGGCGGTATGCGGCTCGGCGCTCTTTTTCCGCGCCGTGAACATACCGCTGGCGCTGGGAAGGCTTATGACATGTTTGTTTTAGAGGAACTGTCCGCTGTATATCCTGACGGGACAAAGGCGCTCGACGGCGTTTCTTTCAGCCTCCGTGACGGGGAAAGCGCCGCGCTCATCGGAGCCAACGGCGCCGGGAAGAGCACCCTGATCATGGCCGCTGTCGGAGTCCTGCCCTCAGCCGGAACGGTCCGCACCGCCGGGCTGCTGCTTGAAAAACAGAACCTTGCGGAGATACGCAGAAAGACCGGAGTCCTTTTCCAGAACCCGGACGACCAGCTCTTCTCCGCCACTATATATGACGACGTGGCCTTCGCCCCCCGCAGCGCCGGACTATCCGCTGAAGAGACAGAAGAGCGCGTCAGAGCCGCCATGAGCCTTTTGGGCATTGATTATCTCAAAAAAAGGACCGCCCTTAAGCTCTCCGGCGGGGAAAAGCGGCTCGCAGCGCTGGCGGCGGTGATCGCCATGGAGCCTTCCGTCCTGCTCTTCGACGAACCTACGGCGTTTCTTGACCCGCGCGCGCGGCGCTCTCTTATAAAAATACTGAACGGGCTCCCGCAGACTAAGCTTATCGCAACGCATGACCTGGCCTTTGCCGAGGCTGTCGCCTCGCGCGCCATAGTGCTGAAGAGGGGGCGCGTATTTGCCGACGGTGCGGCACGTGATATACTGCATAATGAAAAACTGCTGGAAGAAAGCGGCCTGTAGGGGTGATATTATGGAATTAAGCGATTTTTTCCTGAAAAACCAGCGCGCGGCGCTGGCCTTTTCGGGGGGAACAGACTCCGGATATCTGCTTTACGCGGCCGGCAGATACGGGGCCAGGGTGCGCGCCTACTATGTAAAAACGCCCTTCCAGCCCGCCTTCGAGCTTGAAGACGCCCGGCGTCTGGCCGACGAGCTTCACGCAGAGCTGGCCGTGATAGAGCAGGACGTGCTGAATGACGGGCAGATCGTTTCCAATCCGCCTGACCGCTGCTACTACTGTAAAAAAGCCATTTTCTCAAATATCATCTCCCGCGCCGCCTCCGACGGCTTCACAACGGTCATAGACGGGACGAACGCATCGGACGACGCTGAAGATCGTCCGGGGATGAGGGTCCTTGCCGAGATGGGCGTCGTTTCACCGCTGCGCCTCTGCGGCATAACCAAGGACGAGGTCCGCGCCCGTTCGAAAGAGGCGGGGCTTTTCACGTGGGACAAACCCGCTTACGCCTGCCTTGCGACGCGGATCCCCTCAGGCACGAGGATAGAATACGACGATCTGCGCCGCGTTGAGGCAGCGGAGAAAGAGCTTGCCGCTTTCGGTTTTTCGGACTTCCGCGTACGTTTCTTCCACGGAGCCGCGCGCCTTCAATTCCCGGGAGCCCAGTTCGCGTCCGCCGCAGAAAAACGCGCCGCGATAGCCGCGGCACTGAAAAAATATTTCCCCGTTGTCTTAATAGACACTGAAACGAGGTAAGGATGAACAAAAACGAGACGAAAGATCTGCTTGAAAAAGTCGCAGAAGGAACGTTGTCGGTAAATGAGGCGCTGCTGCTGCTTAAGGGCGCGCCCTTCCGCGATATCGGATTTGCCAAGATAGACGGGCACCGTGCGCTGCGCTGCGGCGTGCCTGAGATCATTTACGGAGCTTCAAAGACAAAGGAGCAGATAGCGGAAATAGCGTCGGAAATGCTCGCATCGGGGCAGAAGACCGTGCTGATAACACGTATGAGCGCCGCCGCCGCTGAATTTGTAGGCTCGCGCGTGCCTCTTTTATATAACGATACCGCGCGCGCCGGCGTTGCCGGAGAAATGCCGGCGGCAGACGGCAGAGGCAGGATCGTGATCGCCTCCGGCGGCACGAGCGACATGCCGGTCGCCGAAGAGGCGGCGGTCACTGCGCGTGCTCTGGGCAACGAGGTTACGCGCCTTTATGACGTCGGCGTATCCGGGCTCCACCGCCTTCTTGCCCACACCGACGATATAATGACGGCAAGCGTGATAATCGCGATAGCGGGCATGGAGGGCGCCCTTGCAAGCGTTATAGGGGGGCTTGCGGAATGCCCGGTGATCGCCGTACCGACAAGCGTAGGCTACGGCGCGTCCTTCGGCGGCTTATCGGCGCTGCTTTCAATGCTCAATTCCTGCGCCTCCGGCGTGACCGTAGTCAATATAGACAACGGCTTCGGCGCGGCTTACAGCGCGAGCATGATAAATCATATAGGGGTGAGATAAAAATGCGTACCCTTTATCTTGACTGCGGCATGGGGGCGGCCGGGGATATGCTGATGGCGGCGCTGCTTGAGATATGCCCCTCAAGGCGGGAATTTCTTGAAGAGATCAACGCGGCGGGACTTCCCGGCGTCAGAGTAAGCGCATACAGAGCAGTAAAATGCGGCATTACCGGGACCGGCATAAGGGTCCTGGTAGACGGCATGGAAGAAAAGCCGGCAGGGGCTGACGGGCACAGACACGGCCGGCACGGGCATGCTCACGCGCATCATCATTCCGGCAGCAGTCTCTCCGATATCCGCGAAATAATATCCGAAGCCGCGCTTCCTGAAAAGGTACGCGCCGACGCGCTTAAGGTCTACTCTCTGATAGCGGCCGCCGAAAGCAAAGTCCACGGCGTGCCGGTCGAAAAGGTTCATTTTCACGAGGTCGGCGCGATGGACGCTGCGGCAGATATTTGCGGCGTCTGCCTGCTGCTTTTCCGTATCGCGCCCGAAAAGATACTGACATCCCCGGTGCATGTCGGCTGCGGACGCGTGCGCTGCGCTCACGGGATACTGCCGGTGCCCGCGCCTGCCGCGGCAGAGATATTGAAGGGCATACCCATATACGGAGGCACAGTGCGCGGGGAGCTCTGCACTCCTACGGGAGCCGCGCTTCTTAAACACTTCACGGACGCCTTTGCCCCGATGCCTGTGATGAGAGTGGAAAAGATCGGCTGCGGCATGGGTAAAAAGGATTTTATCCAGGCAAACTGCCTGAGGGCGATGCTGGGAGAAGCCGATATCTGCGCATAGGCTTCTTTTATGCCCGGCAAAAAACCCCGGCGCACAGGCCGGGGCACAGCATAAAAAGCAGGCGGCGCAAGCCGCCTGCTTTCTTGATCGCTTATATGTTTTTATATGATAAGCTTGCCTTTTTTATTTGCCGCAGCGGCGTCGAGCTGGCTCAGCACATTTGCTCCCGCTACTTCTATCTTCGGTTTTTTCGCCTCTTCGCGCGCGTACTCCTGAAGCTTCTTCTCATAATCGGCCATCGATCTCTTTATTCCGTCGACGTCTCCCTTTATCCACTGAAGGATACCGTCGGTAATGCTCCTGTAGACTTCGTCGGAAGGTTCATCCCGAATCACGCCGAGCTCCTTCAGCATACGGTACTCTTCCTTTACCGACGCAGTGATGTCGTCGTCTGTAAGTATGCCTTTTTTATAAAGGACCCTGTATATTATGTTCTGTTTTGTTTTGCTGTTTTCATCGCTGGCCGCAAGAGACTCCACACGCTGGAGCAGCATGGAGATTATCTCCTCAAGGCTGAACTGCACCGGACCTGCCATATCTATTCCTCCCGAAATTTCAAGCTGAGTAATATTCTATCACAATATCGCAGGAGCAATAGTCGGTATATAATATGCCAAGCATTTCATGCCAAAAGGAGGATGCATGCATATGCCGGATAGCTTGCTGGAAAAACCCAGGCTTAATCATTTGCTGAAAAGAGCCCGGTTGACACTGCTCTCGGAATGGAAGACCCTCATAATCTCTTTGCTCGCCTGCGCCTTTTACGCCATAGGGGTGACGGCGCTTACACTGCCATACAGGTTCACCGACCAGGGTGTAATGGGTATAGCCGTTCTGCTCAGGTACACATTGGGCTTCAGCACCGCGGTCACGTCGCTGGTCATAAACATTGCGCTTATCCTTTGGGCTTCGCGCTCTCTTTCAAAGCGCTTCGTGTTCTGGTCTGTCGTAAATTCAATCATCTTCTCGGCCATGATAGACTTCTTCGCGCTCTTCCGATATCCTTACATAAACGATATGCTGCTTGTAGCCGTCGTAGGCGGCGCCGTAAAGGGAATAAGCACCGGGCTCTTCTACCGGGAGGGTGTGACCGCGGGCGGCATAGACGTAATAATCATGATGCTGAAGGCGCGCTACGGCATTGACGCCGGACGTTTCAGCCTCTATTTCAATATGGCGATACTTGCGGTATCCACCGGCATCGTCGGACTCGAAAACGTACTGTACGGTCTTGTATCCTGCTATATATGCGGGATGACGATAGACGGCGTGCTTGCCTCATTCGACCGGCGGAAACTTGTTTTTGTCGTCACTCCGCACACGGAGGAAGTCTCCGAATTCATAAACGGGAAGCTCGGCCGCGGCTGCACGATGCTTGCCAGCGAGGGCGGCTTCACGCACAGACAGGGATTTACGATAATGTGCCTGATGAACCAGAGACAGACTATGGAGCTGAAAAGGTATCTGGCCAAAAATTATTCCGGATCCTTCATGGCCGTATGCGCGGCCGACGAAGTTCTTGGCAAGGGCTTCAAACGCTGGCGCAGCATTTAAAAAGGAGACGACGGCTTGAAATATATTTTTGACGCTGCATTTCTTCCCTGCGAAGCTTTAAAGGAGCATGACGTGCGCATCGTAGTCGACCTGCTGCGCGCCTCCACCCAGATAACGACATTCTTCGACTGCGGCGGCACCCTTCTTGTTCCGGTGCGGGAGGTCGAAGAGGCATTCGCAGCGAAGGAACGTCTGGGAAAAGAATGGATGATAATGGGAGAACGCGGCGGGCTTCCCGCTCCCGGATTTGACTTCGGCAATTCGCCGCTCGAGCTGATGCAGAAGGGCGCCCCGGAAAAAGCCGTAATCACGACGTCGAACGGGACAGGCGCGCTGATGCGCGCCGCCGAAGGATGTCCCCGCGTCACCGCCGGCTGTGCGCGAAACGCGGAAGCCGTATGCTGGGACGCGCTCTGTTCCGGCACAAGGACAGGCATCATATGCGCCGGACGCAACGGAGAGTTCTCTCTTGAGGATACCGTCTGCGCCGGCATGCTGATCGAAAAGCTGCTGGCCCTTGCCCCTGCAAACGGCGCGTCAGAGATGGAGCTTACCGACGGCGCCATGGCGGCCCTTGCATTATGGCATCACATGGGACCGGATCTTGCCGCGGTATGCCGGGAATCGGCGCACGGACGGATATTGTCGGGGCTCGGCTTTGACAACGACGTCTTTTTCTGCACCGAGACCGACGAAAGTTCTTCTGTCCCGCTGCTGAAAGAGATGGAGGGCTTAACTGTAATAGTCGGAAGATAGCGTTTTTTTGTCTTCGGATTTCCCTGCTCGAAGCACTCTGCAGAATCCCGTTCTGTATCCTGCGCGGCTTATGCAGATGTGTGTATAATAGATTTGCAAATATTAATGCATTATAATCGCACTGAATTCTGCGGGAGTGTTACGGATGAATACCAGCAGAGAAGACGAGCTTATATACGAAGTGCTTTCTTATATTAAGGAAGAGGGAAAGGCGGCAGGCGCCGGTTCCGTCCAGAGACGCCTGAAGACGCGCGGCTATTCTATAGCGGAGGCTTCCGTCGGACGCCTGCTGCGCGAGATGGAGTACACGGGACTCCTTGTCAAGGAGAGCAACCTCGGTCGTTCCATATCTCCGCAGGGGGAAGAGAAGCTGCGCGAACTTGAATCCGCCAGATG
>JAEEYY010000251.1 GCA_016288355.1 Synergistes sp. | reverse complement strand
CTGTCTCTTCAAGCACCAGTTCGGCCATCGTCGCGCGGCGGAAGGGCGGTGTGAGGTCGATATCCGTTCCCTGGTAGTTGATCTTGCGGCCGCCTACCTCGTCTGCGCAGGCTACCAGTATCTCTTCGGCAAGGTTCATCATGTCCACGTAATTGCAGTAGGGCCAGTAGACCTCCATCGAAGTGAATTCCGGATTGTGCTTCTGGTCCATGCCTTCGTTGCGGAACTGCTGCCCGATCTCATATACGCGGCCCAGCATGCCGACGACAAGGCGTTTGAGGTGCAGCTCTGTGGCTATGCGCATGTACATATCTATGTCGAGCGTGTTATGGTGCGTGATAAAGGGGCGCGCGTTCGCGCCGCCTGCTATCGTGGACAGTATCGGCGTCGTAACCTCAAGCGTGCCGTGCTCGTCGAGCACGCGGCGGAAGGCCTGTATTATCTTTGTGCGCTTGCGGAATACCTCGCGCACCTCGGGGTTGGCAATAAGGTCTGCGTAGCGGCGGCGGTAGCGCACTTCCATGTCTTTCAGGCCGTGATACTTTTCAGGCATCGGGCGCAGCGCCTTGGAAAGAAGGACATAGCTGCGGACGGAGAGCGTGAGCTCTCCGCGCTGGGTGCGGAAGGGAACTCCCGTCATACCGATAAAGTCTCCGGCGTCTATCCATTTTTTGAAGAAGTTATAATCCTTTTCGCCCAGCACGTCGAACTGGAAGCATATCTGCAGACGGTCGCGCTCATCCTCGAAAGTGGCAAAAGCAGTCTTGCCGTGGCGGCGAAGGACGATTATGCGTCCCGCCGTCTGTATGAGGTCTTCGGACCACTCTTCCGGCTTGAGATGCCCGTAATGCTCCTTGACATAGCCGAGCGTATGCTTAACTTCGTAGTGATCCTGCTTGTAGGGGTCGTAACCCTCTTCGCTGCGGAGCCTCAGGAGCTTGTCCTTGCGCTGACGGAATATCTCCTCTTCCGGCATAGTGTTCTGTTCTTTCACTTTCTGTTCCTCTGCCATGTCGATCACATCCTGTATGTTTTTTAATCGTTATCCGGCGGCAGCGCTGTGTCTGCGCCGCTTTTATATTCTGCTGCCTGTGCGCTCTCCGGAAAGGCCGCAAGCATTTCCTCCATCATACGCCAGCTTCCCGCGGAAGCACAGCGGCTCCTCAGCCCCGGCGCTCCCGCAAAGCCCCTGAAGATCGCGGCGCACATCCTTTTTGCCATGCCCAGCGCCGGCCTTTCTCCCTCCGCTGCGCATATCCCGCGGCAGAGCCTGAGCAGCATTTCCTTCTGCGTTTGCGGCGACGGGTTTGTCAGTTCCTCCGGCACGCCGGCGCCGAGCGCCGCAAGTGTGCGCGGTATCAGCGTCGCATCGCGCAGCACCCCGCGCGCCGCAAGTACAGAAACACAGCCGCCGTCCAGATAGGAGACCATGTCTTCCGGCTCGCTGCAGTCGCCGCTGCCGCCTATCATCCCCGGAAATTGGCGCGCCGCAGCGCTGACAGCTTCTTTTGACGCCCGTCCTTCGTATCTCTGCGCCGGAGTGCGGCCGTGCAGCAATATAAGATCTGCGCCGGCGTCTATCAGCTCTGCGCAGAATTCCTCCGTTGAAAGGCGCGCGTCCTGAGGAACAAGGCGCAGCTTCGCCCATACCGGGAGGTCAAAGCTTTTAAGCGCCTTTATGATCGCCGCCGCAGTATCTGCGTTTTCAAGCAGCGCGGCGCCGGAACCTTTTTTCGTAACTTTCGGCATCGGGCAGGCCATATTGACCTCAAGAGCTGCAAAGCTTCTTATCTGAAGCGCACTACCGGCGCCTGTACGGATATCCTCCGCATTCGAGCCGAAGAGCTGCAGAACGCACGGCTCGTCGCCGTCTCCTCCGCTGAGCAGCTCTTTTGTCTTCCGCCCTTTGTATTTGAGCCCCAGCGCGCTTACCATCTCAGTATGGGTAAGTCCCGCGCCCAGAGAGCGATGGAAGCGGCGGAACGAAGCGTAGCTTATCCCCGCAAGAGGAGCAAGCCACACCGGATTATCTACTTCGACTTTCCCGACCGCGCGCGGAAAGCCCGGCGCCGGCGGTACTGTGAGATCAGGAGTGCTGTTTTCCGCCACAGTTTCTCTCGTAGCAGATGCGGAGACCGTCAAGCGTAAGCCACTGGTCCACGCAGTCTATAGAGGCGCAGAGCCTGGCTATCAGAGGCGCGTGACCTCCTGTTGCTATCACGCGGCACTTCGTTCCCAGTTCCCGGTCTATGCCCTCTATCATTTTTTCGGTCATTCCCACAGTGCCGTAAACTATACCGGACTGTATCGCTTCTATCGTATTGCCGCCTATTATTTTTTCAGGCGCTGCAAGCTCGATCTGAGGCAGCTTTGCCGTGCGCGAGAAGAGAGATTCCATTCCCAGCTCCATGCCGGGGGCTATAACGCCGCCAAGATATGCGCCGTCCTCCGATATCACGTCGAAGGTTATCGCCGTTCCCAGATCCACTATGATAAGCGGCGTGCCGTATTTTTCTATGCCCGCCGCCGCGTTCAGCAGACGGTCGGCCCCGATCCCGGTCGGATTTTTCATCCTGATCTTAAGCCCCATATCCATCTTAGCGGATACCCTGAGGCATTCTACGCCGATATATTCCCTTATGCCGTCCCGGAACATCTTGTCGAGCGAAGGAACGACGCTCCCGAAGATCGCGCCTTCGACATCGGCTTTGTCAATGCCTGCGGATGATAAAAGCCCCAGCATCATGAAGCCGACCTCGTCCGAGGTTTGTTTTCTGGAGGTGAGGCGCCATTCTTTAACAAGCTTCGCGCCGTCATATATTCCCATAACTGTATTGGTGTTCCCTATATCAAAGACGAGAAGCATCCTGCAATCCCTCCGCCCGGAAATGGCATTAATCAGATAATTTTACTACATTGCTGCGGAATATGTCATAAAAAACATGAAAATGAGCGCGGCGGCGGCAGACCTTTTTAAGCCGGCCCCGCATCTGAGCGCACATGCGGCCGAAAAAAGGAAGACCGCAAGCATAAAAAGCGCCCTGTCAAAAGCCAGCGCTCCGGGAAAGAGCTCCGCGCCGCGTTCGACCGCCCCCTGAAACAGCGCAAGGACAGCCTCTGAAGCAGCAGCCGCGGCCGCAGAACCGGGGAGCGCAAAGAGCGGGGGCAGCGCAAGCAGCAGCACGAGCGGAAAGATCACGGCAAAGGCAGGTACCGCGGCAATATTAAGAACAAGCCCCGCAAGCGGGACCTCGCCGAATACCGACGCGGCTATCGGGGCTGTGACGAACCAGAGCAGAACCGGGATGCAGATAAAGCTCAGGAAAGATCGTCCGAAGAGCGGAGCGGCGGCCGATACAAAAAGCGCGCCTGCCGCAGACAGCCGCCAGCCTGTGTCGTAAAAGTTCACAGGCTCGTAAAGAAGCATCAGAAGCAGAGCTGCGCTCACATTATTGAACGCGGAGCGCGGACGCCCGGCCGCCTCCGAAAGAAGTATCATCTGCAGCATCAGAGCAGCCCTTACACCTCCCGGCGGAAGAGCCGCCAAAAACACGTAGAGCCATACGGCGGCGGATACGACGGCAAAGCGCAGCAGCCCGCTCAGCGGCAGGAAGAAGAGTATAAGCGCGGCTGCAGTCCATACGTGAAGCCCTGATACCGCAAACAAATGCGCGGTCCCGGCACGCTTGTGCGGTTCGTATACGAGAGGGTCTCTGATACCGGCTGCAAAGGCTGTCAGATAGGCGGCGGAAAGCGGCAGCAGGCGATCTTCGGCATAATCCGCTATCAGCCTGCGCCAGCGCGGCAGCCCTTTCGGAGGAGATATCTCCCTGATCTCAAAAAGGACGGCCTCTCCTTCGGCGCCCTTTGCCCTCCAGTAACGCACGAAGCTGTGAGGAGCTTTTCCGCGTCGCCCCAGCGGAAATACGGCCCCCCTAAGATAAACGGTGCTGCCCTCCCTCGGGACGGACTTTCCCTTAACACGGCAGAAGTATTTCCTGCCGCCCGACGATACCAGAAGCGCACTGTCATATCTGCGGCGCAGCACGGAGAGCACACGCCCCGGTCCCTCCACGCTCCCCGGCAGCAGAGGTCTGGCGCAGACCCGCTGCAGCGACAACGCGCAGAGCAGAGCCGACGCAAGCATTACCGCAGCAAAGAGAGGGAAAAAACCTTTTTTGATCTCGCGCGTGCAGAAAAAAAGAAGGGCCGCTGAAGAAAAAAGAGCCGTAAGCGCTGCGGCTGACGAAGGCACTGTACCGCAGAGAAAGAGCGAAAGAGATATCGGCAGCAGGATAAAAAACGCCGGCGCCTCAGAAAGCGGCTGACGCGCCGGCGCTGCAGAAAACATTATGTCAGGGGCTCTCCCTGCGCTTTTGCTTTCAGTTTCCAACTGTTATCTGATCCTTTATCTCTTCAAACCTTTTCGGGCCTATGCCGCTTACGTTCATCAGATCTTCGGTCCTGCCGAAAGGCCCGTTTTCTTTTCTGTAATCCAGTATCAGCTGGGCCGTTTTTGCCCCTATCCCCCGAATCGACCTGAGCCCGGCTTTATCTGCGGTGTTGATGTTCACTCTGGCAGTCCTTGAAGAAGACGCGCCGTCAGTGCTGCTGCTCCGGGGCGGAACGTTCTCCTGCCTCTGCTCTCCCCTGCGCGAAAACCTGACATGCTCACCGTCCGAAAGCTTTGCGGCAAGGTTCACCGCATCCTGATCCGCGCCGTCCGCAAAACCGCCGGCGGCGTTAAGCGCCTCATAGACTCTTGCGCCGGGCGCGACCTCGTAGACGCCGGGCTTTTTCACCGCCCCGGTCACATAGACCATCCAGCGGCTCTCAGCCTCCGCAGGCTCGCTCTGCGATACGCTCCTGACCCTGCGGGGAGCCGCGTCCTCCGCCGCCGTTCCTGTGCTTTGCGCGCTCTTCTGCGGCACTACCGCAAGAGGCTCTTCCATATAAGGCACAGAAGAAATGCCAGCCGTATCGGCGCCGAAGCGCCCTTTGAACGCCGAGAGCATCGCAAAAGCCAGAACAAAACAGAGTACGCCTGCTGCGACAAAGAGCTTTGTTGCGGAATTACGGTTCATTACCCTGTCCTTTCCCCTTCAAGCGACCAGTGGCTCGCGCGCGTAACGCGCACATTTATCAGCCTGCCGAAATCTCTTTCGTCACCTTCTATTATTACGACCTTGTCCGTCATCGTGCGCCCCTGTATTTTTCCGGTGCCTTTGGGAGCAAACCCGTCAGCCAGTATCTCCAGCTCTCTGCCTGTGTACTCTTCGTTTGAGGCGCGTGCGATCTCCGACTGCAGCGCGTTTATCTCGTTGAGCCTTGCCGCCTTTATCCTGTTGTCGATCTGCCCCTCCATCACGGCGGCACGCGTTCCCTCACGCGGGGAGTAGGCCGCCGTATGGACTATGTCGAACTTCACTTCTTTGAGCAGGTCGTACGATTCACGGAATTCCGCGTCTGTTTCGCCCGGGAAGCCGACTATCAGGTCTGTCGTAATGCTGACGTCAGGCAGCGCGGAACGGATTTTTTCAACGAGAGACAGATATTGTCCGGAGGTATATCCGCGGTTCATCTCCCTGAGTATGCGGTCGCTGCCTGACTGCACCGGAAGGTTTATCGCACGGCAGATATCAGGCTTTTCCGCCATGACTTCGAGTATATCCTCATCAAAATCCTTAGGGTGCGACGTAGCAAAGCGCAGACGGATAAGCCCCGGCTGCTCCGACACCGAGCGCAGCAGCGACGAAAAGCGTGTGCCGCCGTCCATATCCTTGCCGTAGGCGTCGACATTCTGTCCCAAAAGCGTTATCTCTTTTACGCCGCCCTCTGCAAGAGTGCGTGTTTCGGAAAGTATAGCCTCCGGGGAGCGCGACTGCAGGCGTCCCCGGACGTATGGCACTATGCAGTAGGAGCAGAAGCGGTCGCAGCCGTAGGTTATAGTGACGTAGGCCTTGAAGGGGTTTGTCCGGGCAGTCGGCACCACTTCAAGATCCGTAAGTGCCCTGGGGTCATCGTCCATAAAAAAGCGCTGCGGCGTTTTCTCAGATATCTCTGTTGCCGCCTGAGGCACCAGCCCGAGATGACGGGGCCCGGCTACTACGCGCACTGAGGGGAATTTTTTTGCGATCTCGCGTCCCGTTCTCTGCGCCATACATCCTACGAGCACGACAGCCGGAGCTTTCTTTCTCCTGTATATCGCGTCGTAGCGTCCTATCTCGCTTACGGCTTTTTGTTCGGCCTTTGCCCTTATGCTGCATGTTACCAGAATCACGACGTCGGCCTCGTCTTCCGGGCTCTCCTTCCAGCCGTTGTGCAGCATCGCAGTACGAAGCCTGTCTCCGTCGTAGGAGTTCATCTGGCATCCGAATACTCTTATTGAAAATCTATGCAAAAAACATATCTCCTTCGGCTCAGTTATGCGGCTATTATAACGTGATTGCCCCTTATCGCCAAACTCCGCCTCAGGCGTTATACTAACGAAAGAAGAAAAGCGACGGAGGAATTATCATGAGAATAAAGAGTATGATCCTGACGGCTGCGGCAGCGCTCTCATTCGCGGGCGCAGCATGCGCGGCGTCGCTGCCTGAGATAGAGCACTGGCAGAACAGAGCCGCGCGCATTACAAAACTTGAAGCGCTGTCCGGAAACAAGGGAACATGGTCCGAACGCGACTACCGTACCGCATCCGGCACGCTGCTGCATGCTGTCCTGATACAGGGGGCAGGCGCGAAGGGATGGCAGCCGCGCGCTACCGACGCGGAAAAGGGTGAGATATCCGGCGGCGAAACAGCCGAAAATCTGACGATAGCGGGACGCCAGGCGCTCCTCGAATACCGTCCTGTAACAGGACGCAGCATAACTGTGCTGGTTGACGCGGAAAACGTCCTTACACTTGAATCCGCCTTCGCCGAAAAAGAAGAGATCACAGAAGCCGCCGAAACGATAGTTGAAAATATGAAATAGAACTACAGCGCAGCACGTTAAAAGCCGCCGGACGAATGAGCGTCCGGCGGCTTTTTGTATCACCTTCCGATGTCGTCATGCGATCTGCGGATCTCGGAATCCTTTCATGAAAAAAAGAGTTTCTGCTCATCCGCAGACCGGAAGCATTACGGCCTTTATTTCTTGCCTGCAGCTTCCATCAGCACGCGGACCTGTTCTTTGAGCTCATCAACGTTCTCCTGCAGTTTGTCGTTTTTGTCCTCAAGAGCGCCTATGTCGCCGCGCAGCTTTTCATTCTCGGCCTTGAGCGCTGTAACTTCATCCTGCAGCACGTATGTCGCGCTGATCGGCCCGGCCCTGTAGCGGTCCGGGATACCGGCCTTCTTATTTTTGTCTCCGAGCCTGAAGGTCACGCCCGCGTTGGCCAGCAGCCTGTGCTTGCTGCCGCCGAAGGAAGCGCCCAGATGGAACATCACGTTTTCCCTCGTGTAGTGCGCAAGTCCTACCGCAAAGGCCGTGCTGCCTCTGTAGTGGCCTACCGCCGCCATGATCTGCGTCGGTTCAAGCGGATCGTACTGTATAGGCTTGAGTCCGGCCAGAGCCGCCGTCTCCGCGCCCAGGTCCTCAATCTCGTCGCCAAGTTCGCTGTAGGCTCTGTAGAGGTTCTCGGTGCTTTCGTTAAGCTGTCCCACAGTAGCCGCGTCTGTCGACGCGACTCCGGGCGCCACGTCGTTTATCACATTGCCGCCCATCGATACGCCTTTGTTGTTGATGACAACGTCGCCGCTTGCGGTGTTTACTCTTACAGCGTTGGTAACCAGACCTTCTTTCGTTATCGTCGTGCTGCCCGCAACGCTGATGCTCTTATTGACGCTTAAGCTGTCGATACCGCTGATGTTTTTGGCAAGCCCGACTGCGTAGCTGCTGTCGGCGGTCCTGCTGATCTGTATGCCGTTGCCGCTGTTCAGCGCTACTGTGTCGTTTGTTTCGTCGACCGTGGTAGTGTCACCATCAACGGATAGTTTCCAGCTTCCGGTTCCTCCGCTTCCGCCACTTACATGTCCGGCATTTTCCTGTCTGCCGTCTGTGTAGTTGATGATCAGGTCGCCTTCTTTGTTCACTTCGGCTTTAGTTATACCTGTGCCGTCAGTTCCTGCCGGGCCGGCAGGACCCTGTGCTCCGGTCTCTCCCTGCGGTCCCTGTTCGCCGGCGTCGCCCTTTTCGCCCTGCGGGCCCTGGGCTCCGTTCTTGCCGTCCTTACCATCCTTACCGTCGGCTCCGGCAGGACCTGTTTCACCCTGCGGTCCTTGCGCTCCGGTCTCGCCTTTATCGCCCTTTTCACCCTGAGGACCCTGGGCTCCGTCTTTACCGTCCTTACCGTCTATGCCGTCTTTGCCGTCGGCTCCGGCAGGACCTGTTTCACCCTGCGGTCCCTGTGGTCCGGTTTCGCCCTGCG
>JAEEYY010000250.1 GCA_016288355.1 Synergistes sp. | reverse complement strand
GGTGCCGGTGAAAACAGAGTCGCTGAACGGCGAATATTCCTGCGAGTATAAAAAAATAAAGTTCGGGCCGCAGGACCCCGCTCTCTTCAACGAGCCCAAAAACTACAGGAAAGTCAGCATAGAAGAGCTGGAGGATCTGCAGAGCAAAAGCAAAAAGAAATAAGCACAGAACATTACATCGGCATGTATGTGACCTGCCGGCAAGTCTGCCGTTTTTTACCGGGCTTTTCAGCCCGGTTTTTTACTGCCTCCGGTCTTTTAAGCTCACCTCAGGAAGGAGCGCAGATAGTCGTCGACCTGGTCGAAGTCGATCAGGAAGGCGTCGTGCCCGTTGTCGCTCTCGATCTCTTCGTAATAGGCGCAGACACCGTTTTTAGCGGCGGCGCGCACCGCTTCTTCCACCTGCCAGTTCGGGAAGAGCATATCGCTGGATATGCCGAGCCCCAGAAGCCTGCCGCCGCTGAAATTCCGCCAGGCCGCGTCAAGTCCGCCGCGTCCGGTTCCAATATCATGCAGGTCCATCATACGGGTAAGGTAAAGATAGCAGTTTGCGTCAAAGCGCTTCACGATCGCTTCGCCGTGATGGTGCAGGTAGCTTTCGACCTGGAATTCTCCGCTCCAGTCGTTTGTCGTGCCCCGCGCGACTTCGCGCATATAGCGGCTCGTGAATGACTGCTCGCTTCTGTAGGTTATCATCGCAAGCATCCGCGCGGCAGCAAGGCCGTTTGCCGGACCGGCGCCTTCGTAATCGCCGTTCTTCCACTCAGGGTCTCCCATTATGCTCTGCCGCTGCACCGAGTTGAAGGCTATCGCCTGCGGGTAGAGGCGGTCCGGCGCGGCGATAAGCGCGCAGCGCGGCGTATTTTGCGGGAAAGAGACCGCATGTTCAAGCGATATCATGCCGCCTAAAGAGCCTCCGATGACCGCGTACAGGTTTTTTATGCCCATCGCGGTAAGCGCCGCTCTCTGCGCAAACGCGGTGTCGCGCGGCGAAAGTATTGGGAATCTCATCGCCCAGCGGCGCCCGTCGGCAGGGTTTTTCGAAAGCGGAGAAGTGCTTCCGTAGGGGCTTGCCAGGTTATTGAAACAGATAACGCAGTATTTGCGCGTGTCAACAGCGTGTCCGTCGCCGACTATCGGTTCCCACCACGGCTCCGGAAGCCCCTCGCGTTTTTCCCCGGCAAGCCTGTGGCTCCCGGTCAGCGCATGGCAGACAAGTATCACATTGCCGCCGTCCGCCGAGATCTCCCCGTATCTGGCGTAAGCCTGCGTCAGCGTGTCAAAATGCGCGCCCGAGGGAAGCGTTATATCTTTCAGTATTACAGAAGAAAGCTCCTCTTTCATACCTGCACCGAATTTTATTTTCCGGCCGCGGAAAGAGCCTGTTCGAGGTCTGCGATTATGTCTTCCGCGTCTTCAAGGCCGACCGAAAGACGCAGAAGCCCGTCGGAAAGGCCGGCTTTCGCGCGCTGCTCCGTTGACAGCTGGCCGTGTGTGGTGCTTGCCGGATGTATTATCAGAGTGCGCGTCTGTCCGAGGTTCGCCATATGCCCTATAAGGGAAAGGGAATCGACAAGTTTGCGTCCCGCTTCTACGCCGCCCTTCACGCCGAAGGCCATCATCCCCCCGCAGCCGTCCTTCAGGTAGACCTTTGCCATATCATTCTGCGGGTGGCTTTCAAGTCCGGGGTAGCTGACCCATTCCACCTGCGGATGTTTTTCCAGGAATTTCGCTACGGCGAGCCCGTTTTCGCTGTGGCGCTTCATCCTGAGCCCGAGCGTGGAAAGCGACAGGTAGAGCAGATAGGCGTCGAACGCCGACGGGCAGCCGCCCATATCCCGCACGACAGAACAGTGCAGCTTTGCCGCAAGAGCCGCGCGTCCGTATTTCTCCGCGAAGACGATATCGTGATAGGAGGGATCAGGCAGCGCAAGGCCGGGGTATTTTTCGGGGTATTCGCTCCAGTTGAAGTTTCCCCCGTCCACCACCGCGCCGCCGATAAGGTTTCCGTTTCCGGAAATATATTTTGTCGTTGAATAGACGACGACATCCGCGCCCCATTCGATCGGACGGCAGAGCGCCGGCGTAGCAAAGGTGTTGTCGATTATAAGAGGCACTCCGTGACGGTGCGACGCCCTTGCAAGCGCTTCAAGAGGAGCCACGTTCATCATCGGGTTTCCGATGATCTCGGTTATCACGCCGCGGGTATCGTCGTTTATCGCCTGCTCGACCTGGCAGGGATGGTCGCTGTCGACAAGTATCGCCTCAACGCCGAAACGGGAGAATATGTTCTGCATCAGCGTAAGCGTTCCGCCGTAGACCTTGCGCGAGATGACCAGATTGGAGCCGGCCGAACAAAGCGCGGTGATAAGGTGCGCAAAGGCCGCCTGACCGGAAGCAAGGGCAACGGCGCCGGCTCCGCCCTCCAGAGCGTTCAGCGTGTCTTCATACGCCTTGACAGTAGGATTTGCAAGACGTGAATAGATAAAGCCGTCCTCTTCGAGGTTAAAGAGGCTTGCCGCCTGTGCGCTGTCTTTGAACTGGTAGGCCGACGTGGCATATATCGGCAGCCCTGACGCGCCCGTCGCGGGATCGCTCTCCCATCCGGAATGCAGCGCTTTCGTCATAAAGCCTCTCTTTTTATCGGTCATAATGATTTTTCCCCCTTAAATTATCAAAAAAACGGGCCCTGCGGAAAAGCAGAGCCCGTTGGTACAGATCCACGAAATTTTCGTCTACTGTTCCAAAGAGGCTCTGCAGTTCGCGCACATCATCATAACAAACAGCGGATATGAGTACATCACAGCGCAAAGCCTCCCCGACAAAGATCTTACAGCAAATTAGATTTTAACGGCGCTAATTTGCATTGTCAAGATATGCGGCGGGCGAAAAAACGCGCCTTTTTGCCGCTTCAGAAGGCATCTCTTCCGGCGGGATAAGCTACGCCGCGGCCGCCGCAAGCTTTCTTTTTATATCGTCCCTCAGCTCTCTGCTTCGCGCAAGTCCGGCTTCCACCGCAGAGCAGAAAGAAGCTCCCCCGTTAAGCGCGTCGACCATCGCTTCGGTCACGCCGCCTTTTGTTGAAACGTTGGCTAAAGCAGCGCTGTTTTCTCTTCCCTTATCTGCGGAAACGACCGCGTCGATCCAACCGGAAAGCTCGCTGTAGATGGGGAAGCGCCGCGCCATAACGCGCATCGCCTCATCTTTTTCTTCACGGCTTATGTCCATATTCAGCACGATGGGGGGAATGCATATTCCTACAGTAAAAGAATCAAGTTCGCTCTCGCAGGAGACGTCAAAGACCTTAAGCCCCGCAGCCTCCATTACCGCACGGGGCAGGGCTTCCGAAGGAAATGAAACGCCTATCCCTCTTCCTGCGTCTATTGTTTCGGGGCCGCTGCACATCACGCGGCAGAGCTGCGCCCGGAATATTTTGTGCAGCGATTCAAGCG
>JAEEYY010000249.1 GCA_016288355.1 Synergistes sp. | reverse complement strand
GAGGGAGGGTATGAACGCCGAAAAACCAAATGAAGTTCTGTTGAGCGTAAAAAATGCACATTATCGAGAACGACGTGACAAAACCGGAATACAATTTGGCCCTTGAGGAATACCTGTGCCGCCTCACAGGCCGCGACGGGCGGGAGTTCTTTATGTTGTGGAGAAATGAACCGTCAGTCATAGTGGGGCGTTTTCAGGACGTACCCGCGGAGGTGAACGTCACCTTCGCGCGCGCTCACAATATTCCCATCATCCGCCGCAATTCCGGGGGCGGCGCGGTGTACCATGACCTCGGCAACGTGAACTACAGCTTCATCATGACGGAAAGCCCGGGGCAGGGCTTTGCTTCCTTCGCGGAGAGGATAATCCGCGCCCTGTCCCATCTCGGGGCAGAGGCGGAGTTCTCCCTGAGCCGCAACGACATTGCGGCAAACGGCATGAAGGTATCCGGCATGGCTCAATACCGCCATAAAGGAGTTATCCTTTGCCACGGGACGCTGCTCTTTGACTGCAATCTCGACGTGTTGTCCGTTATCCTGGATGTCCCCGATGAAAAGCTCCGCCGGCATGGTGTAAAATCGGTTAGAAGCCGTGTGGCGAACCTGAAGCCTTTTATCCCCCACGCAGCCAGCACAGAGGGCTTCATGGAGCTTTTGAGGAGAGAGTTTCACGAGAACGGCACGGATTTCGCTCTGTCCGCTCATGACAAGGATGAGATCAGGAAGCTCGCGGAAGGGAAGTACTCGGCCCCGTCCTGGAACTTCGAGGGCCGCAGCGATGTGCCGAATGGAGAGGATATTTGATGCGGAGGCCATTTTTCAAGTCGGGGATTTACTACACCAAAACCAGCGAGTGGGCAGAACCGCGCGGGGAGTGCGTGCGGGTTGGGCTCGACGATTACTCGCAGTCGGCGCTTGGGGACATCGTTTTCATCGACCTGCCGGAACCCGGCGCCATTGTCGGAGCCGGAGCGCCCTTCGCTTCTCTTGAGGCCACCAAAGCCGTCAGCGACATCAATGCCCCGGTTTCAGGCTGCGCCGTCCGCGTCAACCGGTCCGTTGCGGACTGCCCGGGCCTCATCAACTCCGACCCCTTCGGCGAGGGATGGCTGATTGAGATCGAACCTTCCGACCCGGCGGAGCTGGACAAACTGATGGACGTGGAAGCCTACCGGGCCTACCTTCGGGACGGGAATCGACCGTAAATGGAACGCGACGCGGAACGCATACAAACCATCAGGCGGCTTAAAGAGGAAATTTACGGCGAGTACGGGTTCTTCTACTACGTGCCCATGGCCGAATCCTACACGGTTCAGATCCCCGTCACCGTGAGCTGCAGCTACCGGCGCTGCCTCTACTGCGACCTCAACCAGGGCATGGCTTTCCGCGAACTTTCCCTCGAGGAGATCGACAGGAATATCGAGCGGTTGCGCTTCATCCACGAGACGGACTCGCGGCCTCCGAGACGTTTTCTGCTGGCAGGGGGCAATCCGTTTGTCCTGCCGGCCGAAAAACTGTTGACCATTGCGGAGAAGGTGCGGAACTGTTTCCCGTCGTGTGAGACCATATCATGTTTCGCACGCGCTGACGATGTGCTGAACAAGACGGGCACCGAACTGAATGCGCTCCGCCGCGCGGGATACAACCGCCTGTGCCTTGGCATTGAGTCGGGCTCGGACAGCGTTCTGCGCTACCAGGAAAAGGGTGTGGGACGGGCGGAGAACGCCGGGGCGATGGACGCGCTGGACGCCGCCGGCATGGGCTACTCGGCCTATATCATGTTGGGGCTGGGGGGACGCGAGATGTCCGCCGGGCACGTCGAGGACACGGCAAGCCTGCTCAACTGTGCCCACCCGTTTGAGCTGACCGTGGTGACGCTGGTGCTGTTCAGGGGGGCGCGCCTTGTTGAGAAAGTACGGGCGCGCGAGTTCAAGCGCATGACATCACTTGAGACTTTAAAGGAAGGCCGGGAACTGCTTTCACGTTTGACCCTTTCAACGGTCTGGAACGCCACGCACAAGACCAACCTCTTCCCGATCAAGGGAAAGCTGCCGGAGCATAAGGGCCTTATCCTTCGGAGAATCGACGCTGCCATTGAGGAGATGTCCGGCGGGGAGGGGCTGAAACGACACGAACTTCAACGCTGGCAGAACTGGGGAGTGGAATAGCCGGGGCATTCCCCTGGACGATGATTAAGCCTCTTGTCCGCTCGTTGAACCTACCCACCTACACTGTTGCACTTAGAGTGTAAATCTATCTATATGTTGCTGTATAATCTTACAATAATGCCTGAGCCATTGGTCCTTTTGAGTGGGCTTTAATACAAGAAGGACTGTGCGGATTTTTTTGAGGAGACCCTGCGTGGGGAGGCCCAGGCCAGAAATAAGGATATGGACTCCGGGTACCTGGATATCATAGGAGGAGGACAAACAATATGTATTGGTATGCTTTAATCGGGATGATTGCTACTGTGGTCCTCGTTATCGAGAATTACGACATCCTTTTTTACAGCGGCAGCCAGGAGTTCCCACATTTAAGGATATACAGAAGACTTTTATACGGCATCCTGGCGTATTATATTACCGATATGTTATGGGGTATCCTTGACAGTCTGCATCACACCACCCTGCTTTTCGTGGACACGGTGGCATATTTTGTTGCAATGGCCGCGGGCGTGCTGTGGTGGACGCAGTATGTGGTCGTGTATCTGGATGAGGACAACGCCTTCAGCCGTTTTCTTTCCCGTGCGGGGCGCGTTTTCTTTGCGTTTGTCGTAACGGTTGCCGTCATTAACTTTTTTACGCCGGTTCTGTTCTGGTTCGATGAAAACGGGATATATCATGCCGGTTCTGTTCGCCATATACAGCTTCTGTTCCAGATCTTTCTGCTCCTGCTGACTTCCATCTATACGTACAGAGCCATGCTCCAAGCGAAAGGGGCGGTAAGAAACCGTTATATGGCGATCTTTTCGTTTGGGCTGGTCATGTCCATCCTGCTGTCCGTTCAGCTGGACTTCCCCTTGCTTCCGGTGTACACCCTCGGATATCTGCTTGGAGCCTGCCTGCTTCACACTTTCGTTGTCAGAGACGAAATGGAAGAATACAGAGACGAGCTTTTGGCTTCCCAGCAAAAGACAAGGGAGCAGGAGCAAATGTCCCAGGCCAAGAGCGCTTTCCTGGCCAATATGTCCCACGAGATCCGCACGCCCATCAACGCAGTGCTGGGCATGAACGAGATGATCCTGCGTGAGAGCACCGAGCAAAACGTGATTGAGTACGCCGAGAACATCCACACGGCGGGCAACACCCTGTTAAGCCTGGTCAACGACATCCTGGACTTCTCCAAGATAGAGGCCGGAAAGATGGAGATCATTCCTGCCGACTACGATCTCTCCTCCGTCATCAACGACCTGGTCACCATGATCCAGACACGGGCGGAGAACAAAGGGCTGCTGCTGAAACTCG
>JAEEYY010000248.1 GCA_016288355.1 Synergistes sp. | reverse complement strand
GCATCTTAAGGTCTCCCCTTCCGGTTCCCCTGCCCTTAAGGTCCGGCACCGCCTGCTTCACGAGCGACTCAAGATCCGAACTGATAACGGTAAGGCTGCCGCCCCATTTGCTGTCCTTAAAATCAAGGCCGACGCCTCCGTTAAGAGTGCCGCCGCCTACGCCGGCGCTCAGGTCTTCAACCATCATATAATTTTGGGTTACAATGAACGGGGCTTTCACATCTTTAAATTCTACTCCCATTATCGTCAGCTCCGGCGCGTTAAATGAGCCTTTGCCCTTTATCTTCGAGGCGTCTCCGGTCAGATCCATCGTGAAATTTGCCCTTCCGCCCAGACGTGAACGGAACTCCTCGGGAATGTACGTGCCGAACTGCTTCATGCCGACGTCGTCGCCTTTTATATTTATCTCGCTGAACCATTCTCCGTTTTTCTCATAGATATGCCCGGTACCTTTTACTATACCGTCTTTCAGCGCCGGGGTGATCTCGGTTATCTCAATATCCTTCAGCGTGCCGCTGCATTTGGCTTCCGTCATCGGCACCAGCCTGCCGCGGTAAAGAAGAGGCGCCGCACGACCGCTGGCGCTGAACTCGGGCGCGCCGGCCGTTCCTCTGATATCGGCCTTTGCCTCCAGAAGCCCCTGTACCGAACGGACTGAGGGGAAATGTTTGCGCAGCAGTTCATAAAGGTTCAGGTCCTTTATCGCTGCCGACAGGTCAAGCACGGCGTCAGCAAAGGGCCTGTCTGCGGGCGGCATTTTTATCCTGCCGGTCACGGACGCGTCTCCTTTCAGGAACGATCCGTCGGCCTTCTTTATGACTATCTCTTCGGGGCTGCCTTCGACCACTCCGTCGATGCTGTCCGCTTTAAATTCGCGCCAGCGCACTTTATCGCCTTTAAATTTGAAGCCCCAGTTGATGCCGCCGCCTGCCGCGGAGCCCGCCGTGACGTCTCCGGTCACGCTGCCGGATATGTCCTCTTCCGCATTCAGCAGACCGTTGATAACAGAAAAATCGGCAGATGTGACCCGGCCTCCCAGTTTCCAGGACACTGTCCCGCCCTTCGCGGAAGGCAGCGCGATATCGCATACAATGCGGCAGTGCCCGCCGCAGGCGTCCGCGTCGAGCGGGTCAAGGCGTATCACGCCGTTTTTGTATTCGACATTCGTCTTCAGCCTCTCGGTCTGCAGGGCGCGGAACTTTCCCGATGCAGCGGCGGCTTCCGTTCTTATGACGGGAGATGCGGGCGTGCCTGAAATGCTCCAGGTCCCTGAAGCGACCTGCTGGATATTAAGGTCCTTAAGCGCCGGGACAAGATCGTAAAAACGTTTCGCGTCGGCATTGCGGAACGTCCCCTTCAGATCCAGGCTTCCGCCCTGCGGCGCGCCGGTGCGTACCGTGCCTGAACCTGCGATCTTTGCCCCGTTGAAATCGGCCGACGCGCTTGAAAGAGTGAGCTTTTTATCGGCGGCCTCATATTTTGCGGCACAGTTAACGTCAGAGATCTGACCGAGCTTCGGCACGTTGATGGCGGCGGACGAGGCGTTCGCGGATACCACCCAGCGGCCGGGGAGCCCGCTGCAGGTACCTTTTACCGCTATAGTGCCGCTTGCCGGGATATCGCCCGCCTGCGGAAGCGATCTGAGCACTTTCTCGATCGGGTAGCCGTCAATAGCGAAGCTCACGTCTGTCGGCACCTTGTTTCCGAAGGACAGAAGCCCTTTGAGCGCGGCTTTTCTCCCGTCCGCCATCGCGGAGACGTCGACAGTGCCCGCAGGGCGCCCGTCAAAGACGGCGCTTCCGGCAAGGCTTTTAAGTACGATATCTTTGTAGCTTATGTCTGACGGGGAAAGATCGATGCGTCCTTTCAGCGCGTTCAGCGGCCCGCTGAGATCGGCCGAGAACGAAGATATCTTTCCCTTCAGGTAGCGTGCGTACCCTTCCGTCTCTTCTTTCAGCTTATCGGACCAGTCGGCGAATTTGAAGTTCTTTACATCCGCTTTAAGGGACATATGCTTCTCGCCGGATACGTCATTCAATGACAGTTTGCCGTTAAGGACCGAATCAAACACTTTTCCCTGATCTACCGTCACTGTGATATGTCCGGGCTTTACATCCCATTTTGCCTGCAGGTCGCTTATGGGGATGCCGCTCACCACGGCGTCGCGCAGATTACCTGTCCCCTGCGTAGTGATATCGCTGCTTGTGCTTCCGCTTACCGAAGCTTTTCCGGAGAGCAGCCCGCGAACCCCGTATTTGAGGATATCGGGGAAGATGTCGGCGACTTCGGATATATTCAGCGAATCAAGGCTGATATTCATATCGGCGGAGGGGTAAACGGCGCCCGAGACATCGGCTTTGCCGCTGCCGAACTGGGCGAAAAATTTCTCCGAGCTCCAGGAACCTTTTTTCTTCTCCAGGCCGCCCGCCGCCATAAAAGCTTTGCCTGCAATGTTTCCGGCAGCGTCTATCTTAAAGTTCTGTGAGTTTTTTATCCTGACCGTGCTGGGATCCAGTTCAACAGTGCCCCACTTTGTGTGCAGCATGCTGTCGCTTATAAAGACTCTTTCGACAGGTATATCGGCCGGCTCGTCAGGTTTATCTTCGTTTTTTGGAATCAGATCCAGCAGTTCGTCCAAAGAGGCCTCAAAGCCCTCTATGTCCACGACGGAAAGCTTCGGGCTTCCTGTCGCGATGCTGGGCACGGATATGCGCGCCCCGATGCTTTTTACCGACACTATCTTGTCGCCGGAGCGCGAAAGACCTACATCCTCTATCGTCAACCCTGTCAGCGGGTTCCCGGATATCGCTCCTATCGTGATATCGGCTGAAAGCTCTTTGGCTGCGACTTCGGTAACTTTTTCCCTTACAAAGCCGCCGAGGAAATCCATGCGGGAAAGCACGGCGACTCCCGCCAGGATAAGCAGCACGACTGCCGGGACGATCAGCTTCCATCTGCTCTTTTTACGCGGAGCTTCGTTGTTATCAGTTTTTTTCTCTATGTCATCGGTCTTCCCGAACAAAGCGATACCACCTTACAGTAAAGGACAAATATGCGTCTGACAGCACAGCTCAGATAGAGTAATTTTATCACTACGGAGAGATTTTTATACCAGATATAAAAATGCCGGATAAATACGAAAAAACATAGACGGGCCGAAGCGCGCCTGCCGCCGGCACTGTTATAAGGAAAACTTATAGAGCAAAAGAGCCGCGCACGAAACGGCGCGGCCCTGTGCCTACGTTTTTGCCGGGATCTCTTCAGCTTTTCTTTATCTGCCTTGACGGATCGTCACAGATAAGGGTCCCCGCTATCGCGAAATTCTCGTTTTTCATCTCATTGATGATTATGCGCACCTGCGGCGGTTTGACTTCCATCGTCTCGCATATTATGTCCGTCATTTTGGCGACCATCGCGCGCTTCTGTTCCAGAGTGCGCCCTTCCTTGATGTTCACTGTCACTATAGGCATCCCTTTTCCTCCTTCGTTGGGAATATTTGCTCTTTCAGTGTAAAATAATAATATGATGATTTTACACTTTTTACGCCCCGGTGAAAACAAATGGAGAGATCTCTTCTGACCATTTCCGCTTTCTGGCTCGGCGCGGCTTTGGGTTCCTTTGCAAACGCGGCCGCGATGCGTACCGCCGCCGGCAGGAAATGGTGGGGGGCCGAACGTTCCGTATGCGACAGCTGCGGCAAAGAACTTTCCGCGCGAGATCTTATCCCTGTCGTTTCGTTTATCGCGCTCGGCGGGCGCTGCCGCAGCTGCGGCGCAAAGATACCACTGCGCCATCTCACGGCGGAGATCGCGGCTGCGGCTGTGCTTTCCTTTGCCGCGCTGCGTTTCGGCCTCTCTTCAGCCTTTTTCTTTTCCGCGGCGGCCCTTCCTTTTGCGGCATTCCATACGCTGACTGATATCGAGACCGGCTATATCTATGATTCCTGGGCGATAGCGATGGCTGCGGCAGGCCTTCTTCTGCGCGTCCCGCACGGCGCTGCTGCGCTTGCTGACGGCGCTGCCGGAGCCGCGGCCGGTTTTGCGTCGATGTGCGCGATAATAGCAGCAAGCCGCGGGAAGATGGGGCTTGGAGATGCGATGCTTGCCGCTGGCATCGGCGCGTTCATGGGACTTAAAATGACATTCGCCGCTCTCTACCTGGCTTTTCTTGCGGGAGGCATAACGGTGCTCCCGCTTCTTATCGCAAAAAAAGTCACGCGCAGGACGGCTGTGCCGTTCGGCCCGTTTTTATGCGCCGGGATGCTGGCAGCGATGTTCTTCGGCAGCACCATCCTGACGCTGTTCGGCTTCATGCCTTCGTGGCCGTGGCTTTGAATTTGATAATAATTTAATACTGGAGGAAATAAAAATGAAAAAACTTGTACTCGCAGCATTGGCATTACTGCTTATCTCCGCGGCAGCCGCGTCCGCGGCCAGCTTCCTTCTGCCCGAGCCGGACAAAACAGGCGGTCCTTCGGCGCTTGAGGCGATAGCGAACCGCGCATCCGCGGAACAGAAGCCCTTTGAAAAGGAAGAGCTTTCCGAAAAGGAGCTTGCGACGATACTTTGGGCCGCGACCGGCAAAAACAGGGAGCCGAAGGGCTGGACCGTGCCGCTCGCCATGGGGCGCGACCCCTACGTAAAGCTCTATGTGCTGCTTAAGAGCGGCGGCTACCTTTATAACTGGGAAAAGGGCGGACTCATCGAGCAGACCAACGAAAAAAGGCTGATCTCCTCCGCAGTGACGCAGGAATTCGCGAAGACCGCCCCCTGTGTCGTCGTATTCGTCACCAGCGGACTGATGAACGTAGATGAATTCAACTACATCGCGACCGGCGCGATGTCGCAGAACATATACCTTGCCGCCCAGGCGCTGGGGCTGAAGACGCGCTTTCTCGCATCCTACAATAAGGTAAAGATCGAATCGTCGCTTGCGTTAAGCCCGGTCGCCAAGATCACCGGAGTCATGGTGATAGGCAGGCAGTAGAGACGGCTGCCGGCAGCAGTGTGAAAACAGGCAGTCTTTCCGGTTTTTCTTCTGTTGCAAAAGGATTATAAAAGCTATATTCTTTTAACGTGAGGCAAACGCCGCCGGAATGGAGGAAGCACTATGAGTTACGTCCCTGCACACATTTTTCGTGAATATGACATAAGAGGCATCGCAGACACGGAGCTCACCGACGAGAATGTCTGCCTGATAGGACGCGCATACGGCGCCTGGCTGAAACGCCGCGGCGTCTGCGATGCGGCGTTGGGAGGAGACGCAAGGCTCTCCACTCCGCGCATAAAGGCCGCTGCCGCGCGCGGGCTCTCAATGTCCGGAATAAACGTTACAGACCTGGGAATGGTATCTACGCCGACATTTTACTGGAGCCTCTACCGCTGCGGCGCAGGCGGAGGCATAATGGTCACCGGGAGCCACAATCCCAAAGAGTTCAACGGGCTCAAAGTGGCATATGACAAAGCCACGCTGTGGGGCGCCGATATACAGGATATACGTAAAATGATAGAAGCCGGGGACATGCCCGCGGCGCAGAAGCCCGGCGCCGTTAAGACCGCGGATATCAACGCGGAATATATCGACATGCTGGTCTCAAAGATCACGCTGGGACCGCGCAGGCCAAAGGTCGTCTGCGACAGCGGCAACGGCACCGGAGGGCGTTACGCTCCCGAATTTCTGCGCCGCATCGGCTGCGAGGTCATCGAACTTTTCAGCGAGCCTGACGGGAATTTCCCCAATCACCACCCCGATCCCACGAAACGAGAGAATTTAGGCCCGCTTATCGACGCGGTGCGCAGCAGCGGAGCGGATTTCGGAGCCGGCTTTGACGGCGACGCAGACAGGATAGGCGTCGTGGACGACAAGGGAGAGGTGATCTGGGGGGACCGCCTGATGGCCTTCTACTGGAAGGAGATACTGCCGAAGCACCCCGGAGCTGTCGCGATCTGCGAGATAAAAAGTTCTCTTGCGCTTCCCGAAACAGTTGAACGTCTCGGCGGCAGACCTCTCTGGTGGAAGGCGGGACATTCGCTCGTAAAGGCAAAGATGCGCGAGGAACATGCGCTCTTCTCGGGAGAAGTTTCCGGCCATATGTTCTTTGCCGACGAATATTACGGCTACGACGACTCTTTCTATGCCGCCGGACGCATGGCAAGGATCCTGTCGAACAGCGACAAGCCGCTCTCCGAGCTTACGAAAGACATTCCGATATATCCGTCAACGATAGAGACCAGATACGACTGCCCGGACGACAAAAAGGGCGCGGTCGTAGAGCGTGTCAGGGAAAAGGCCCTGGCCGAAAAGCTCAACATCGTAACGATAGACGGCGTAAGGATAATCTATGAGCACGGATGGGGGCTCGTGCGCGTGTCAAACACGCAGCCGGTCCTCGTGGCGCGCTGCGAGGGACGCACAAAAGAGGCTCTTGACGAGATAACCGCAGATATGAAGCGGCGGCTGCTTGAGGCCGGAAGCCCCGACTTTGAATGGGGATACTAAGGCTTGCCGGCGGCTCACACTCTCGTAAAAACGGACGAAAAATATAACCGTTAGTTTTCCATTTACTTTTCAAGGAGGCAGTCTTCAAATGCAATATTCCCGTGAAGTTGAAGAAATGGCATGTGTTGCGCAGGGTGCAAAACACGGCCCGGCGCCTATTCCCGAAGAAGGGAAATGGGTAGAATCAAGGCAGATCGGTGACATCTCCGGCTTCACCCACGGCATCGGCTGGTGCGCTCCGCAGCAGGGCGCCTGCAAGCTGTCGCTGAACGTCAAAAACGGCGTTATACAGGAAGCGCTTGTAGAAACGATAGGCTGCTCGGGAATGACGCATTCCGCAGCGATGGCGTCGGAGATACTTCCCGGAAAGACTATACTCGAAGCTCTGAATACGGACCTCGTTTGCGACGCGATAAACACAGCGATGCGCGAACTCTTCCTGCAGATAGCCTACGGCAGGACGCAGAGCGCCTTCTCCGACGACGGGCTGCCTGTTGGAGCAGGTCTCGAAGATCTCGGCAAAGGGCTCCGCTCTCAGATCGGGACGATGTACGGCACTCTTGCAAAGGGACCGCGCTATCTCGAAATGGCGGAAGGCTATGTCCTCGACCAGGCGCTGGACAAGAACGGCGAGATAATCGGCTACAGATACGTTTCTCTCGGCAAGATGATGGAAGCCATCAGAAAAGGCGCGGATCCGAAAGAAGCATTCGAGAAAAACACCGCCACTTACGGCCGCTATGCCGAGGCCGACAAAATAATCGATCCTCGCAGGCAGTAGGAGGTAAGAGAAATGGCAAACTTTGAAGGCTACGAACGCAGAATAGAGAAGATCAACGCTTTCCTTAAAGAAAAAGGCTTCGCTTCCCTTGATGAAGCCCGCGATCTCTGCCTCGCAAAAGGCATAGACGTGGCCGCTATCGTACGCGGCATACAGCCGATAGCTTTCGACAACGCGGTATGGGCCTATACGCTGGGCGCAGCCAACGCGATAAAGAGCGGCGCGAAGAGCGCCGCGGCAGCCGCCGTAAAGATAGGCGAAGGGCTGCAGGCTTTCTGCGTGCCCGGCTCCGTGGCGGACCAGAGGAAGGTCGGGCTCGGGCACGGCAATCTCGCGGCGATGCTGCTCGACGAAAAGACAGCCTGCTTCTGCTTCTTGGCCGGGCATGAATCCTTTGCCGCGGCGGAGGGCGCGATAGGCATAGCCCGCACGGCCAACAAAGTGCGCAAGGTCCCCCTTCGCGTGATACTGAACGGGCTGGGCAAAGACGCGGCATACATAATCTCCCGCATAAACGGCTTTACTTTTGTGGAAACTAAATATGACTATTACACCGGAGAGCTCTCCATAACGTCGGAAAGACCCTTCTCGGACGGTGACAGGGCAAAGGTAAAATGCTACGGCGCAAACGACGTCAGCGAAGGCGTGGCTATAATGAGACACGAGGGCGTCGACGTTTCGATAACCGGCAACTCGACGAACCCGACGCGCTTCCAGCATCCGGTCGCAGGCACATACAAAAAGTGGGCGGCTGAAAACGGGAAGAAGTATTTCTCGGTCGCGTCAGGCGGCGGCACCGGCCGCACGCTGCACCCGGACAACATGGCGGCGGGGCCGGCAAGCTACGGCATGACCGACACTATGGGACGCATGCACAGCGACGCGCAGTTCGCGGGCAGCTCGTCCGTGCCGGCGCACGTTGATATGATGGGACTCATCGGAATGGGCAACAATCCGATGGTCGGAGCGTCGGTGGCTGTGGCGGTAGCTGTCGAGGAAGCTGCCAAAAGCGGTAAATTCTAAATTAAGTCACAATCAAATAAAAACCGGAACGGGGCATGCGTACTTCGCACGCCCCGTTTTTTATCTGCGGGTTACTGACCTTTCTCTTAAATCAAACAGGCAGAATCAGTGCCGGCCCCTGTCTGCATATAAGCACAAAAAAGCTGCCGGCAGACCTGGTTCGCATCTGCCGGCAGCATCTTGCGTTTTATTTACGCTTCAACGACTACTTTATATCTTCGTACAGGTCGCACCTCAGCGCGTATGCGATCAGTTCGTTCCCGTAGAAGCGCAGCTCGTTGCTGTTTATAGCTTCGCCGAACTCATTCAGCGCGCATATGCACGCATCTGTCGGACATACGGCTTCGGTCTTCGTTCTGTAGGCCTGCAGATCTATCTTTTCGTTGACAGAGTCAAGCAGCTTCTCCAGCTCGCATTTGCCCCAGCTGTCTTCCTTCCAGTAATGCAGCTCGACATACAGGTCAAAACGCTCTTTGATCCTTTCCGCGAAGGCCTTGCTTATCAGCAGTTTGGTCTCTTCGTCCGCGGCCGCGTAAAGCTCATCCAGTTCCGCCGCCCTGCGGACTACCTCTTCGCTCGGCACGTCGACCACGATCGCGTTCTCTCCGAGTGCGGTAACTGAGCCGTCAGCAGGCTCGCCCAGCCTGTCGACCTGGGCGCAGGCGCCCGAGACATACAGGAGAAGGATAGCGGCCGCTGCAGTTCCTTTAAGGAATTTCACAGTAAGTTT